>JAUIBJ010000470.1 GCA_030428025.1 Alphaproteobacteria bacterium | reverse complement strand
GAAGGCGATGCGGATCACCACCTCGCCATGGCGCGGCTCGGGCACCGGCCGCCGGGTGAGTTTCAGAACCTCCGGCCCGCCGGGTTCTGTTATCTCCACGGCGTTCATCGTCTCGCTCATGCCGGCTCTCCCTGATCACTGTCTTCGCCCATCTGTCCCACCAGCTTGGGGAAAGTGCAACAGAGCGTTACCCCTATCCCCGCTCGTTCCAGCGCCCCGGCATACCGGTATGCTGCTCGCCCTTCGGCGACCGGATACGCCCAAGAAAGGCGAACGGGCCCTTCATCAGACCGGCCACAAGGCGGTTGTCGCGGGCCTGCGCCTTTATCTTCTCGAACTGCATCACATCGGCGATCCGGCGGTCGAGAAAAGCCCAGGTGCGGGCATGATCCTCGCTGTCGTCGCCCAGCCAGTACAGCACGGTCGACCCGTAGACCCCCGAGAGCGTCGCGCGCTTGGTGTACCAGTTCACATCGTCCGAGCTGTCGCCCAGCGCCGTCCAGATCCGGTCGGCCGTGCGCCAGAGCGCACGTGCGCCATCAGCGGCGTGATTCGGCAGCGCGAACAGCGTCATGCCGCGACGCACCAGTTCCTTGTCCTCGACCGCCTCCAGCCGAAGCCGTACCGCCAGCGCCACCTTGTCGCGAAACCGCATGTCGCTCATATCGGCCTCCTCCAGCCGGCGCAGCATCTCCCGGTCTCCCTGCTCGTGAAAGGCAAGCGCCAGATCTACGGCGCCGCGCGGAAACACCGCGCGCGCCAGCCCCGGGGCAATGCCCGCTTCCTCGGTCGCGGCGCGAAAGGTCGTCTCGCTCCAGCCGTCGAACGGCACATGCGGCTTGGCCGCGTCCAGCAGTTTCGCCTTCGTGTCGGTGTCGGTCATGCTGCGCCTTTCGAATTCGCTTCGTCACCCTAGACAAACTAAGGCGGCTTTGCTATACGGCCACTTCCTGCATTTCCATGCAACTCAAACTCAGAAAGGTGGTGACAACCACATGCAGGTCAGTGTTCGCGACAACAACGTCGATCAGGCGCTCCGCGCCCTGAAGAAAAAGCTGCAGCGCGAAGGCGTGTTCCGGGAAATGAAGCTTCGGCAGCATTTCGAGAAACCGTCCGAGAAGCGCGCGCGCGAGAAGGCCGAGGCCATCCGCCGCGCTCGTAAGCTGGCGCGCAAGAAGGCCCAGCGCGAAGGGCTTCTCTGAACGCCCGATCTTTTGCGACACGCATTTGACGACCCCCGAGGCTCTGCCCGGGGGTTTGTCGTTTCCGGCCCTCACGAAAAGTTTTGCGGGGATCTCCACCGGTTGCCCTAGGCTGCTTTGCAAAAGGAGCCTTGCCCATGTCCCTCCGCCCGGCCCGCCGCCATTTCCTTCGCAGCGCCCTCGGTCTTGCCGGCCTCGGCCTTCTCGCCCGACCTGCGCAGGCAGCCAAGCTGACGCCGGCGCAGACGGAAGGCCCCTTCTACCCCACCTCAGCGATGCGCCGGGGCGATGTGGACAACGACCTGGTGAAGGTTGCCGGGGCCGTCCGGCGTGCCGGGGGCGAAATCGTCCATGTCACCGGCCGGGTGGTCGACCGGCAGGGCGTGCCGGTGCGGGGTGCGCGGGTGGAGATCTGGCAATGCGATTCGCAGGGCCGCTACATGCATCCCGGCGACCGCCGCAGCGGCGGGCACGATCCGGCCTTTCAGGGTTTCGGCCACGACATCACCGATGCCGACGGCCGCTATGACTTTCGCACAATCAGGTCCGTGGCCTATCCCGGCCGCACGCCGCATATCCACGTCAAGGCCATCGCCGGCGGGCGCGAGCTGACCACCCAGTTCTATGTCGCGGGCGAGCCTGCCAACCGGAACGACGCGATCTTCCGCCGGCTTACCGAGGCCGAGCGACAGGCGGTACTGATGCGCTTCGAGACGATTGACAACGCACCCAGAGCCGAACTCGACATCGTGCTCTGACGCCCGATTGGGCTTGATGCGCCCGACCCGCTCGCCTATCTGGGCCTGAACGCAACCGTCCCCGGATTTGCCGACCAATGCCCTCAGTGTTCCAGATCGACCGCGCTCTCCTGGCCGCAATCGCCCTCGTGCTGGCAGTGTCCTACGCCGTGCATCTGTGGGATCCCATCTATTTCTCCGCCGTCTACGCCTTCGAGGACGGGCTGGTGGAATACGGCACCGCGCTCTTCCTGCTGGTGGCCAGCGGGGTGCTTGTCTCCAACGCCCTGTCACTGCGCGGCAAGGCGATGACCCTCGCCGCTCTGCTGACCGCCATCTACGGCCTGCTCTTCTTTTTCGGCGCGGGCGAGGAGGTCTCCTGGGGCCAGCGTATCTTCGGGTGGGAATCCAGCGAGTTCTTTCAGGAAAACAACAAGCAGATGGAAACCAACTTCCACAATCTCGTGGTCGGCGGCACCCACCTCACCAAGACCATTTTCGGCAGCGGTCTGACGGCGGTGATCCTGCTCTACCTCATTGCCCTGCCGCTGCTCTATCCGCGCGTGGGGCTCATCCGCAGGCTGGCCGACCGCCTCGCCGTTCCGGTGCCGGGGCTACGCCACACGCTTTTTGCCGTGGGCGCCAGCCTCGTGATCGTGCTGATGGGCGACCAGAACAGGAAATGGGAGGTCTACGAGTTGATCTTCAGCCTGCTGATGGTGTCGATATTCCTTCTGCCGCAGAACCGCGACAAGACCCGCTGAGCGGCCGCGCACAGGCGTTCAGATAATTTCGTCCTCGTCGAAAAGCGGCGCGGCCTCCATATGGGCATTCACCCCCTCGGCAGCATGGTCCGCCTTGGGCGTGTCGGCCACGTGGAACAGCGCGTCGCCCTCATAGACCGTGGGCATGTTCGACCGTCCGATGACGATGCCGGCAATGTCCGAGACGATCTCGGCCTCGCGCTCGCCGAACGGGTCGGAGACGACCCCCAGCACCGTGCCCGGCGTCACCGCCGCGCCGATCGCCTTGAAGCCGCGGAACACTCCGCCGGCGGGCGCGCGGTACCAATGCGACTCACTGGCCAGTACCGGGGCATGGCGCACCTTGGGCACGCCCTTTCTGCCGATCATGCCCAGTTCCTGCATCACCCGCAGGATGCCGCTGACACCCGCCCGCGAGGCCAGCTCGTCGAAACGCAGCGCCTCGCCGCCCTCGTAGAGCAGCACATCGACCCCCGCCACCTCCGCCGCCATCCGCAGCGAGCCCTCGCGCAGCTTCGACTGCAGCATCACCGGCGCGCCGAAGACCCGGCCCAGCCGCGAAAGGCGCGCATTGCCGGGCGTCAGGCGGATCTGCGGCAGGTTGGTGCGGTGGATCGCCGCCGAATGCAGGTCGATCCCCACATCCGCCCGCTCGACGACCTCGGTCATGAAAATATGCGCCAGCCTTGACGCCATCGAGCCCTCGCTCAGTCCCGGGAAACAGCGGTTCAGGTCGCGCCGGTCGGGCAGATAGCGGGAATGGTTGTGAAAGCCGAAGGTGTTGACGATGGGAATGGCCATCAGCGTGCCCTCCATCGACTTCAGCGCCTTCGCCTTCAGCAGCCGGCGCACGATCTCGACCCCGATCACCTCGTCGCCGTGAATGGCCGCCGAGACGAACAGCACCGGCCCCGGCTTGCGCCCGTGCACCACATGCACCGACAGACCCACGGGCGTGTGATCGGACAGCGTGCTGACCGGCACGTCGACCGTCCGGCGGGTGCCGGCCTCGATCACATGCCCGTTGATCTTGAACGCCTCGCGCCTGCTCATGGTCTTTCACACCCTGACTGTCGCCAGACGGGCATAGGGAAATCCGGCGGGGCTGTCCA
>JAUIBJ010000469.1 GCA_030428025.1 Alphaproteobacteria bacterium | reverse complement strand
CTTCTGGACAGCCCCCACGTCTCAGCCGGTCGCGTGCCGACGCAGGAGGGGCTGCGCATGTTTGTTGACGGGTTGCTGGAGGTCGGTGACCTCGAGGTCGGTGACCGCGAGATGATCGACGCGACACTGAGCAGCAATTCCGACGATGTCGCCGCCGCGCTCGACCGGATCGGATCTGCCCTGTCGGGGGTCACCAAGGGAGCCTCACTGGTGCTGGCGCCGAAGCACGAGGCGCCGATCAAGCATATCGAGTTCGTTGGGCTGGGCCATGACCGGGCACTGGTGGTGCTGGTTTTCGCCGATGGACATGTCGAGAACCGGATCTTCACACCTCCTCCGGGTCAGACGCCCAGTTCGATGCGCGAGGCAGCGAATTTTCTCAACGCGCTGATCGAAGGCAAGACGTTGTCGGACGTCAAGTTGGCGATTGCGCGGGAGATCGAGCACCGCCGGCAGGAGATCGACAAACTGGCGCACCAACTGGTGGAAAGCGGTCTGGCGGTCTGGGACGAGGAGACTGACAATTACGAGCGGTTGATCGTGCGCGGGCGGGCGAATCTTCTCAGTTCCGGCGCAGAGGAAGAAGACCTCGACCGTATCCGCAGTCTGTTTGACGATCTCGAGCGCAAGCGCGATATAGCCGAGTTCCTGGAGCTGACCCGCGACGGCGAGGGTGTGCGGATTTTTATCGGCTCGGAGAACAAACTTTTCTCACTTTCGGGTTCCTCTTTGGTGGTCTCTCCATATATGAACGCTGACCGAAAGATCATTGGTGCGGTGGGCGTGATCGGCCCGACGCGCCTGAATTACGGACGAATTGTCCCGATCGTCGATTACACGGCGCAGATCGTCGGCAAGCTGATCGCGGACAGAAGTTAGAGGTGAAGAATGGCAGAGCGCGACGAAGAGCAGATTCTTGATGAGATCGCCCAGGCAGAGGCCGGCGACGAAGCCCCGATGGCCGAGAATGTGCCTGATCCGGAAGAGGAGATGGAGGCGCTGCGCGCCGAGCGCGATGCCTTTCAGGACAAGTTCATGCGCGCGCTCGCCGATGCTGAAAACGCCCGCAAGCGTGCACAGAAGGATCGCACCGAGGCCGAGAATTACGGAGGCTCGAAATTGGCCCGTGACATGCTGCCAGTCTTCGACAACATGAAACGCGCGGTCGAGTCGGTGACAGATGAACAGCGTGATGTCGCCGGGCCCCTGATCGAGGGCATCGAGTTGACCATGCGCGAACTTCTGAACGTGTTTCAGAAGCACGGCATCCGCATGATCGATCCGCAGGTTGGCGACCGGTTCGACCCACAGCAGCATGAAGCGATGTTCGAAGCCCCGGTGCCTGGTACGAAACAGGGCGAAATCATTCAGGTTTCGGCGCAGGGCTTCATGCTGCACGATCGTATCCTGCGCCCGGCGAAGGTGGGTGTTTCCTCCAATCCGGGCTGAGCTTCAGGGTTTTAGCAGGCCTTTGAGTTCATAAACCAGATCCAGGGCGTCCCGCGGGCTCAGTTCGTCCGGAAGAATCTCGGCCAGGCGCGTTTCCAGCGGCGATTGCACCGGCGCGGTGGATTGCGGTAGAGCCGCGGTTGCGGCGAATAACGGGAGGTCGTCGATAAGGGCTGCGCGCGTGCCGCCGCCTTCACGTTCGCCCTTCTCAAGCGCGTCCAGAACCACCCGGGCCCGCTCCACCACCGCCGGCGGCAGCCCGGCGAGCCGCGCCACCTGCACGCCATAGCTTCGGTCGGCCGCGCCGCGCCTCACCTCGTGCAGAAAGATAACGTCGCCCTGATGTTCCTTTACCGAAACAGTGGCATTCTCGACCCGCGCCAGTTTGTCACTGAGCCGCGTCAGTTCATGGTAATGGGTGGCGAAGAGCGCGCGGCATCCGTTCACGTCATGCAGATGCTCCAGCGTCGCCCAGGCAATTGACAGCCCGTCATAGGTGGCCGTGCCGCGACCGATCTCGTCGAGGATGACCAGCGCGTGGTCGTCCGCCTGATTGAGGATGGCGGCAGTTTCCACCATTTCCACCATGAAGGTCGAGCGCCCGCGCGCCAGATCGTCCGAGGCCCCCACGCGGCTGAAGAGCTGGCTGACCATGCCGATATGCGCCGCCCGTGCGGGCACGAAGCTTCCCATCTGGGCCAAAACCGCGATTAGTGCGTTCTGCCGGAGGAAGGTCGATTTGCCGGCCATGTTAGGCCCGGTCAGAAGCCAGATATCGCTTTCTTCGCCAAGCGCGCAATCATTGGCAATGAACGGCGTGCCCTGTGCCCGAAGCCCGGATTCGACCACCGGATGTCGGCCGCTCTCGATCCGCAAGGCGCGGCTCTCGTCCACGTCCGGGCGGGTCCAATCTTCGGCCGCCGCCAGTTCGGCCAGGGCCGCTGCAAGGTCGAGTTCGGCGAGCGCACTTGCGGTCTGTGACAGTTCGGCCGAGCGCTCCAGCAAGGCGGTTTTCAGGCTGTCATAGAGACGTTTTTCAATCTCAATTGCCCGGCCCCCCGCATTCAGGATCTTGGTTTCCATCTCGCTCAGCGGCAGTGTGGTGAACCGAACCTGGTTTGCCGTGGTCTGCCGATGCTTGAAGGTCTCGTTGAGCGGCGGCGCATGCATCTTGTCGGCATGGGTAGAGGTGACCTCGACGAAATAGCCCAGAACATTGTTGTGCTTGATCTTCAGGCTCTGAATCCCGGTCAGCTCAACATACTCGGCCTGCATGCCGGCAATCACGCCGCGTCCCTCGTCGCGGAGGCGTCGGGCCTCGTCGAGTTCCGGGTCATGGCCTGACGCAATGAACCCGCCATCCCGTGGCAGAAGGGGCGGTTCGGCCACCAGCGCCTGGTCGAGCAGGTCGAGCAATTCCTCATGGCCGGTCAGGTTGCGCACGGCGCGGCTCAGAAGCCCCGGCAGGTCCATTTCAGCGACTCGATCGGCGATGGCGGCGGATTGTGTCAGACCGTTGCGAAGCGCCGCCAGGTCGCGCGGGCCGCCACGGTCGACCCCGAGGCGGGACAGGGCCCGGTCGAGATCGGGCACACGCCGCAGCGAGTTCCGAAGATCGTCACGCAAACGGGACTGTTCCAGCAGAAAGTCAACCGAATCGAGCCTGTCGCGCACCACGTCCAGCACGCGTGAGGGCGAAGACAACCGCCGCTCCAGCAACCGCCCGCCGCTGGCGGTAACTGTTCTGTCAATCACGGCCAACAGCGAACCGCTGCGCCCGCCTGACATGGCGCGTGTCAGTTCCAGATTGCGCCGGGTGGCGGCGTCGATCTGCATTACACGGGAATGGGCCTCACGCACCGGGTGGCGCAGAAGCGGCAGTTTGCCCTTCTGGGTGATGTCCAGATATTCGACAATCGCGCCCATTGCTCCGGATTCGGCGCGCGAGAACTGGCCGAACGCCTCAAGCGTGCCGACGCCGAAAAGCTTGCATAGCCGGTCCTTTCCGCCGGCACTGTCAAAGGCGGATCGCCCCAGCGGCGTCAGCGATACCCCCGCCTCGCCAGCCAGTTCCGTAAGCTCCAGTTCATCCGCCTCGGACACGATCAGCTCGCTTGGCCCCAGCCGCGCCAGTTCCGGCCCCAGCCGGATCTGCGCCAGCGGCATGGCATGGAAACTGCCGGTGGAGATATCGACCCAAGCCAGCGCGCACTCGTCTCTGACCCGGGCGAAACAAGCAAGATAGTTGTGCCGCCGCGCCTCGAGCAGGCTTTCCTCGGTCAGGGTGCCGGGGGTGACCAGCCGAACCACATCGCGTTTCACAACTGACTTGGCGCCGCGTTTCTTAGCTTCTGCCGGATCTTCCAGCTGTTCGCA
>JAUIBJ010000468.1 GCA_030428025.1 Alphaproteobacteria bacterium | reverse complement strand
GTGCCGGTCAAGGTCATCGCCGTCCCGGCCATGTCCTTCGGGCTCGACCACATGGTTGTGGACGGCTCGATCAACTCGGTCGAGGATTTCCCGGGGCGAAGCTATGGTGCCGATTACGCCTTTCTCAATCACATGTGGATGCTGCTGACGCTCAAGGCGGCAGGCCTTCCGCTCGACGCCGCGGATCACCGCATCATGCTGCCGCAGGACAGCGCGGCCGCGTTCGTCAGTGGCGGGCTCGACATCGACGTGAACTACGTCCCGTTCTCGCTTCAATCCGCGAAACGCGACGGGGCGAAGGTGCTCAAGACCAGCCTGACGGACCGCACCTGGGAACGCGGCCTGATCTCCGAGTCCATGGCGTGCAACGAGAAGTGGCTGGCCGAAAATCCGGACACGGCGAAAGAGCTTGTCCGGGCATGGTTCGAAGCTGTCAACTGGTGGAAGGAAAACCCGGCGGAAGGCAATGACATCGTTGCCAAGGGTCTGGACTGGCCGGTGGCCGATGTCGAAATGACCCAGAAAGGCGCGGTCATGCTGAGCTTCGATCAGAATCTCGGGGCCTTTGGCATCGGGGATGGCAAAGCGGTCTGTCAAAGCCTGCCCGAAGGCACACCCGAACCGCCTGCCGAGCCCAGCGGCTGGGGGGAGCTTCTGTTTGGTGGGCGACCGGATTGCGAAGCCGGGTATCTGCCGGCCACATGGGACGTCTTCGGGGCCGTTTATCAGGAAGCCGGAGTGCTCGACAGCGTCGTTCCGGCGTCCGAGGGCCTCGACGCGAGTTTCCTCGAGGCTCTGAATGAGGAAAAGCTCGGCGACAGCCTCACATCCAATGATTGGATCGGACGCATCAGTGACTGATCCTCGCGTGACAGGCGGCGCCCCGCAGCGCCGCCTTTTCCCGGAGATACCCATTCGTACTGTAGAAAAGAAAGGGCTTTAGAATGGCCGACAAATCCTCCGACGAATTCGAAGGCAATCGAAACCTCAAGACGCTTGAGCGCATTTCGCAGACAAAGCAGCAACGCGAGATCGAGCGGGGGCTGGAACTGGGCCTCGAGGCTGCGGATTCGATAAACGACCGGTCGATCTCGCTGTTCAGCCGGGGCCATCTGCCGGCCTTCGCGGGTATCAACACCTTCATGAAGACGCCCTATTGCGAAGACATCCGCAAGGTGGGCGATTACGAGGCCGCCTTCGTCGGGGTGCCCTTCGACACCGGAACGACATATCGCCCCGGCACCCGCTTCGGCCCGCAGGGTGTGCGTCGCATTTCGGCGCTTTACGACGGCTATTGCGTGGACGGTGCCGTCGACATCTTCGAGGAACTCGACATGTGCGACGCGGGGGATGTCTTTGTCATACCCGGCAATATCGAAAAGACCTTCGATCAGGTCAGCCTTGCGATCAGCCACATCTACAAGTCCGGCACCTTCCCGATCATCGTGGGGGGCGATCACAGCCTCGGCTATCCCAATGTTCGCGGCGTGGCGCAGAACATCAAGGGCAATGTCGGGATCATCCATTTCGACCGTCATCTCGATACGCAGGATATCGACATGGACGAACGGATGCATACAACGCCCTGGTACTGGACCAGCAACAACCACGAAAGCGTGGACCATTCCAAGGCCCACCAGCATCACCACCACATGCACGACTACGGCCTGTCGAACTGTCCGCCCAAGAACCTCGTCCAGATCGGCATCGGGGGCTGGTACGGCAACAGGCCCGGGTCGGAAGTGGCCCGAGACCGGGGCACGAGCGTGATCACCATGCGCGATTTCGAGGACATGGGACCGGAAAGAACCGCCCAGCGGGCGCTGGAACTGGCCTGGGACGGCTGCGACGCGGTCTACATGAGCTTCGACATCGACAGCATCGACCCGGGCTATGCGCCCGGCACCGGTTCGCCCGAGCCCGGCGGCTTTACCCCGCGCGAGGCGCTGGAAATGGTGCGCCTCATCGCCGGTGGGGGATTGTGCGCGATGGAAGTGGTCGAGGTCGCGCCGCCCTACGACGTCAACGACAACACATCGCAACTGGCTTGCCGGGTGATCCTGGACGCGCTCAGCGCCATGATCAAGAACGGCAAGCTCGGACATCGCGGTGAGGTGCTCGGAAGCGTCTAGGCAGGCCCGAGCCTTCCCCTTTCCAGAAGACATCCGATTGATGCCGGCGCGCAGGCCGGCATCGACCGCCCCCCTTTCCGACAGCGAGGATGAAGCATGGCCATGGTTTTTGTTCTGGGGTTCCTGCTGGGGCTTCAGCATGCGATGGAGGGCGACCATCTGGCCGCCGTTGCCGCGATCGCGCGCGATACCTCGTCCCGCGCCAAGGCGATCGCTCAGGGCTGTGCCTGGGGGCTGGGCCATACGCTCGCGCTGCTGGTGCTGGTGATCGCGGTGACCCTCACCGGCCTTTCGATCTCGGAGGGCATGTCGCACTGGCTGGAGTTCGGTGTCGGCATCCTGCTGATCGCTCTCGGCCTGCACGCCATCCGAACCGCCCGCAAGCGCCGGATCCACGTTCACCTTCACCAGCATGAGGATGGACGGGTTCATATTCATGCCCACCGTCATTCCGCAGACGCGCCAACGCGACACGATCACAACCACCGCTTTTCACTGGCCTCCCGAACGACAGTCGTTCCGCTTGCCGTGGGGCTGGTGCACGGGGTCGCGGGCACGGCAGCGCTGGTCGTCATTCTGGCCGCGACCTCGGTGACAACCATTTGGCAGGCCGTGGCCTATGTGGCGCTCTTCGGTGTCGGGTCGATGATCGGGATGGCGGCCATGACGCTGGCCTTTTCGGTTCCGGTGGGCTGGGTTCAGCGAAGAATGCCACAGGGAGAATTCGCATTCTCGGTCCTGATCGGTGTCGTGGTCATGTCCGTCGGGCTATACCGTTGCCTGATCTCGATACCGGCCTGAGAGGGGCGCGCGCGGCGGGCGCCCGTCTTGGCGCTGTAAAACCCCCGCCGAATACGCCATGATGGCCGGAACGATCACGATCCCTTCGGAGGCGGGCCCCTTTCATGGTTATTGAGTTTCACGACATAGTCGGCACGATCGGCGTTGCGATGATCGTCGGAGCCTTCTCCCTGCTTCAACTCCAGCGGGTCGACAGCGATTCCGCGTCCTACAGCCTTTTCAACGCGATCGGGGCTGCACTCATTCTGTTTTCGCTCTGCTTCGAATTCAATCTGGCGTCTTTCATTCTGGAATTCTTCTGGTTGATCGCCAGCCTCGTCGGGCTGGTGCGCCGGAGGCTGAAAAGAGGCTGATCGGAGAACGGGTCCGAGGCGGGGCCTGTGACCGCTGCCGGGGCTGAAGGCGCGTCGCCTAGTTCTTGTCGCGCCGGGCCGTCAGGCCGAGGCGGGCCAGAATGGCCTTGCGCAGGATCTCGGCCAGCGTTCCCGCCACCAGCCCGATCAGCGGGTTTCCGGCCACGGTCGCCACCGCGGTCAGCGCAATCACCGGCCGGCAGGAGGGCATGGCGTCGAACAGCCGGCGGCTGGTGGCCAGTTCCGCCGCGGCGATCAGCAGTAGCGCCCCGAGCGTGGCGGCGGGGACCGCAGACAGGGCCATGCGTTGCAGGTCGTCCGGCAGCAGCGCCAGACAGAGAAGACCCGCGCCCAGCATGACCGGTGCGCCGCCGCTGCGCGCCCCGAAGCGGCGATGCGCGGCCACGCCCCCGGCGCCGTGGCACATGGGCAGGGCGCCGAGCGGGGCCAGCAGCAGGTTGGCCGCGCCGGATGTCAGGCAGAGCCGGCGTGGCGTCACCCGGGCGGCACGAACGCCATAGCTGTCCCGCGCGACCAGCGCGGTCAGGACC
>JAUIBJ010000467.1 GCA_030428025.1 Alphaproteobacteria bacterium | reverse complement strand
GCGGCAGGTCGACGACCGGGGTGGGCCGTTCGACGATCCGTGTATCCTGGAGATCCGCCCAGTCCGGCACGTCTTCCGGCGAGGCGGAATTCACCGGGCATCCGGCCACCGCGCGGATGGGCGGCAGCAGCGCCGCGAGCGCGCGCACCGCCGTGGACTTGCCGGTACCGCGGTCGCCGAAGACCAGAACGCCGCCGATGCCGGGATCTATCGACGACAGGATCATCGCCAGTTTCATCTCGTCCTGACCGACGATGGCCGAGAAGGGGAAGGTCTGTGTCATGCTGAAATTCCGAGCCTTTCTAGGGGGCGCTGCCCGTGCCAGGTGCCGCGATCGCCGATCACGCGAAATCTGGCATAGAGTTCCTCGCTGAACCAGTCGCCCTCGCGCACCGCGCGGATGGCCCGGGCATGGGGCCCGTCCCTGCGCGCGAAATGCGCCATGCTGAGGCTGTCGGGCCAGACGGAAAAAGTGATCTGGTGCAGCCAGGGCACCTCTCCGATGCCGATCTTGAAAAGCACGTTCCTGTCCGATCCGATCACCTTGCTGATGTCGGGCACGCGCCGCCAGAATCGCAGCGCGACGGACGGTCTGATGCTGGCTCGGGTCAGGGCGGCGACCGGGGCCGGCGAAGCGCCGGGCACGGCACGGAAGGGATGCACGCCGGACCAGGAACCGCGCGCGGCGACCGGCGACAGGAAGATCGTCCAGTGTTCGATGGCCCGACGCGTGTACCGGCGGAACGCAGGCGCGGTTTGCGTCTGGGTCCTGGCCGCGTCCGTGTCGGACCAGACGGCGAGAATGGCATAGACGCTGGTGTTCGGCACCGGTGTGAACCCCTCGCCGGTGCCCGAGCCGCAAAGCTTCCAGAACTCCAGACCGCTTGTGTGTCGCATCGCCGGTCGGGCAAGCCCCATCATCGAGAAAGCCCAAAGCTTGTCGATGCCGGGGGCAAAGCGGAAAAAGCTCAGGCTGACAGTCTGAATGGCGGTCATCCTCCCGATGTGTCCATCGACATTTACATACTTTTCAGAACTGGAAAAGGGCATCAAGCATCATTGTAAATAAAAATGGACAGTACTATGCTGTTACCATGTTGACACGTTTGGATCCCGAACTGAAGCGCACGGCCCTGGCGGCGGGCGGGCCGCATGCGGTCGTCATCGGTGCGGGCCTGGGCGGTCTGGCCTCGGCCATGCGGCTTGGCGCGAAAGGCTACCGCGTCACCGTGCTCGACCGGCTGGAGACACCGGGAGGTCGGGGCGCGAGCCTTTCGCAGAACGGCCATCGCTTCGACCTCGGGCCGACGATCGTTACCGTGCCGCAGCTGTTCCGGGAACTCTGGCGCGCCTGCGGGCGGGATTTCGATTCGGATGTCGATCTGCGCGCGCTCGATCCATTCTACGAAATCCGCTGGCCCGACGGCAGCCGGTTCACGGCGCAGCAGGACGACGCGGCGATGAAGGAGGAGGTGGCCCGGTTGTCTCCGGGCGATGTTGACGGCTATCTCCGATTTCTGCGCGACGGCGAACAGCGCTACCATTTCGGCTTCGAGGATCTCGGGCGGCGTCCGATGCACAGGCTGCTCGACCTCATCCGGGTCTTGCCGAAATTCGGCATGATGCGCGCCGACCGGTCCGTCTATGCCCTTGCTGCCCGGCGGGTCAGGGACGAAAGGCTGCGGATGGCGCTGTCCTTTCACCCGCTCTTCATCGGGGGCGATCCGTTCCACGTCACGTCCATGTACGCCCTTGTCTGCCATCTCGAGAAGTCCTTCGGCGTGCATTACGCCATCGGCGGCGTCGCGGCGATTGCCCGCGCGATGGCGCGGGTCGTGACCGACCAGGGCGGCACGATCCGGCAGCAGGCCGAGGTGGATGAAATCCTCTTGTCCCGCGGGCGCGCGGCCGGTGTCCGGTTGGGCAGCGGCGAGCTGATCGGGGCCGATATCGTCGTCTCCAATGCAGATGCCGGCCATACATATGACCACCTGCTTCGCAATGTACCGCGCCGCCGCTGGACGGCCCGCCGTCTGCGCAGGTCCCGCTGGTCCATGGGGCTTTTCGTCTGGTATTTCGGCACGAGGGGTACGCGCGGGATGTGGTCGGACGTGGGACATCACACCATTCTGAACGGGGCGCGCTACCGTGGCCTTGTCGAGGATATCTTCATTCGCGGCCGTCTGACGGACGACATGAGCCTTTATGTGCACCGCCCGAGCGTGACCGATCCCGGCGTGGCGCCGGAGGGCGACGACACCTTCTATGCGCTCAGCCCCGTGCCTCATCTGGGTCACGCCGATCCGGTCGACTGGCAGGAGATGGCAGAGCCCTATCGCCGCAAGGTGCAGACCTTTCTGGAGGATCAGCTGCTGCCCGGACTGGGCGACCGGATTTCCGCCTCCGCCGTCTTCACGCCGGAGACGTTCCGGGACCGGTATCTCAGCCCGCACGGCGCAGGTTTCTCGATCGAGCCGCGCATTCTGCAAAGCGCGTATTTCCGGCCGCACAACATCAGCGAAGAGGTTCCGGGCCTTTACCTCTCCGGCGCCGGCACCCATCCCGGAGCCGGCCTGCCCGGTGTGATTGCCAGTGCGGAGGTGCTCGAAAAAGTGGTTCCCGAACCAGCGGAGGTGACACCCCGATGATCGACCCGAAGGATATGGACCACTGCCTCGACGCGATCCGTCACGGGTCGCGGTCGTTCCATACCGCCTCGAAGCTTCTGCCGCGCCGGCTGCGCGATCCGGCGCTGGCGCTCTATGCGTTCTGCCGGCTTGCCGACGACGCCGTCGATCTGCAGGACGCAAAGGCCGGCGCGGTGCTGCAACTGCTCGAGCGGCTGGACGCGGCCTATGCCGGACGGCCCCGCAACGCCCCGGCCGACCGGGCCTTCGCGGCCGTCATCGAGGAGTTCGAGATGCCGCGCGCCCTTCCCGAGGCACTGCTGGAAGGGCTGGCCTGGGATGCGATGGGCAGGCAGCCCGACAGCCTGCCGGACCTGCGCGCCTATTCGGCGCGGGTCGCCGCGTCTGTCGGGGCGATGATGTGCGTGCTGATGCGGGTGCGCGACGCAAATGCCCTGGCACGCGCCTGCGACCTGGGTGTGGCGATGCAGCTGACCAATGTGGCCCGAGACGTGGGCGAGGACGCGCAGGCCGGCCGGCTTTACATCCCGAAATCCTGGATGCGCGAGGCGGGGGTGGACGCGGAGGCGTTTCTGGAAAAGCCGGCGCTGTCGCCGGACATCGCCTTCCTGGTGCGGCGCCTGCTGCACGAGGCAGACGGGCTCTATGCCCGGGCCGAGGCCGGGATCGGGGCGCTGCCGCTGTCCTGCCGCCCGGGGATCTTCGCCGCACGCTACATCTATGCGGGGATCGGCGGTGCCGTGCGGCGCAATCGCTTCGACACGATCCGGTTCCGGGCGCGGACGAGTACCGTGCAAAAGCTTGGCTGGCTGATGCTGGCCATGCTCCGCACGGGCGGGACGGCGGTCATGCCGCGATCGCCCGTCATCTATGCGCGGCCCCTGCCCGAAACGGCCTTTCTGGTCGATGCGGCGGCGCGACAGACCGGTCGCGAGACGGACCGGACCGAGGCACTCTTCCAGACCTTTGCCGGCCTCAAGGCGCGTGACCGCGCCCAGCGAAGGGATTTGATACGCGCCGCTGTTCACGCTAAGTCCACGGCATGATCTGGCTTCTATTCGCAATTTTCCTCGGCGCCTGTTTCGCGGCCGGGGCGACAGGGCACCTCTTTCCGCCCGGTTCTTGGTACGATCGTCTCGAAAAGCCGTCCTGGACGCCGCCCAGCTGGGCCTTTCCGGTGGCCTGGGCCA
>JAUIBJ010000466.1 GCA_030428025.1 Alphaproteobacteria bacterium | reverse complement strand
CAGGCAGAGATAGAGCGTATAGTTGGCCGCCACCGCCACGACAAAGCTGGGGAAGATGTTGAACAGCACCGTGTTGCGCTGTTCGTCCTCGGTCATGTCCTTGTGGAACGGTCCGCGCGGCGGGAAATCCGGGTGGTAATAGGATCGGTAGGCCGTCCAGCGCTCCTCTCCCGGCACCTTGACGCAAAGCTGGGTCGGCGTCATCGGCTGCAGGGTGTTCGGGTGGGTGGCGAAGAGGTGGTAGCCCTCCATGAAGTTCTCGTTGAGGTTCTTCCAGTTCGTGTTCCAGACGGCCTCGTCGGTGAAGAGAAGGTTGCGCTCTTCGTTATGGTAGTTGTGCAGGATCGCGTCGAGCTTTGAAAGCTGGGGCGCGAGCGGGTCTGCCTGGCCGTCGAGATTGACGAAGATGAAGTTGTTCCACAGTTCCGAATTCAGCCGCGGCAGGCCGCACTTCTTCTTGTTGAACCCCTTGACCTTGCTCATAAGCGGCGCCGTCTTCAGCGCGCCGTCCAGATCATAGGTCCAGGCATGATAGCCGCAGACGAAGCTGCGCCTGTTGCCCCTGCCTTCGGCGACGATGTTGCCCCGGTGGCGGCAGACATTCGACAGCACATGCACGGCCCCGTCCGCAGCGCGCGACACGATCAGCTGTTCGTCCACCAGTTCGGTGGTGAAGTAGTCGCCCGCATTCGGAATCTCGCCCACATGGCCCAGACAGATCCATTCCTTGCGGAACAGTTCTTCCCGTTCCAGGTCGTGGAAATCGGCAGAGGTGTAGAAGACCGGCGGCATGGTCCGCGCCTCGGCGGCGTCGGTGCCCGCGATATGTTCCAGTTCGCGCCGGATCGTTTCTATGCCGAGTGCGGTGACCGTCTGCATGTTTCCCCTCGAACGTGACATCTGTGATCACAGTTCTGCTACCACGAGTCAGGCCTGATCGCCAGCGTTTTTTGACGCACCCGGCCCCTGCCCGACCTTGCCGTCACAAGAGCGCGCTGCGGGAAATCTCGGCACTGATCACACACAGGTGATCGCCCGGCCGGACCATCGGGTTGCGTCGGACAATGGACACGATGCCGGCCTCTCGGGCGGTGAATTCGGCGCGGATCTCGCCGAAATTGTGGGCATCGAACAGGGTCGCGAGGGGGGTGCCCGCCGCCACCTCCTGCCCCAGCCGGACATGCAGCATTGCCAGCCCGTGATGGGCGGCGGTGGCGAAGCCCGCGGCGCTGCCGGCGTCGATGAAGCGGGTCGTCGCAGGGGCCGGCAGACCCGGTTGAGCGATGCATCCCAGATGGTGCAGAGCCCGCAGGGTGCCATTCCAGCCGACCTCGAAGGAGTCGGGCGAAACCCTCCCAATCCCGCCCAGTTCGCAAGACAGGAACCGCACGCCGCGCCTGTGCGCGGCGGTGTCGAAATCGCCGCCGCTGCCGTCGATCGGGCAGACCATGGTGAAGGGCGCGCCGAAGGCATCGGCCAGGTCCAGATTGGCCGCGTTCAGCCCGGCATCGGGCCCGAGGCACAGAAAGCCGCAATCGACGTAGTCGGTCGCCGTGCCGCCGGAATGGAAGTCGAGCACCGCATCGGCGCGGGACAGGAGATGGGTATCGACGAAGGACGCGATCGCCGCGGTGGGGCCCGACGCCGTATCGCCCGGAAAGATCCGGTTCATGTTGCCGTCATCGAGCGGCGAGACGCGCGTCCGCGCCATGACCGCGGGCGTGTTGAGCGCGGGCATCAGGATCAGCCGACCGGCCACGCGATCGGGCGTCAGTTCCTGCATCAGACGGTGCAGGATCGCCTGCCCCTCGTATTCGTCGCCATGATTGCCGGCGGTCAACAGAACCGTGGGGCCCTCGCCGCCAGCGATCACTCCCACCGGCACACGGATCACCGAAAAGGCGAGCTCGTTGCTGGAATGCGCGACGTCGATGAAGCCCGCGCGCTTGCCACGGCTGTCGAAGTCGAACGCGGTACTAACGGGGCCGTGGGTCAGCATCTGGGCGCCTTTGCGTGTTGCGGGGTGATGTCAATCCAGCGCCGCGACCAACCGGCGCCGTTCGATGACGGCCTCGTCCAGCCAGTCGGTGCGCATCTCCGGCACGGAATTGAGCAACAGTTGCGTGTATTCGTGGCAGGGCGGTGTCAGCACCTCGTCGACCGGGCCCTGCGCCACGATCCGCCCGTTGCGCATCACGGCGATCCGCTCGGATATCCGCGCGACCGTGGCGATGTCGTGGGTGATGAACATGTAGCTCACCCCCAGATCCTTCTGCAGCCCCTCCAGCAGATCGAGGATCTGCTGGGCCACGATCGTGTCCAGAGCCGAAGTGATCTCGTCGCATATGATGAGCCGCGGATCGGCGGCCAGCGCCCGCGCCAGATTGACCCGCTGCCGCTGCCCCCCGGACAGCTCCGGCGGGAACCGCCAGGCGAAGGAGCCCGGCAGATCCACCCGCTCAAGGAGCCGCGCCACCTCGCGCGTCGCCTCCGCCTGGCCGAGCCCCTTGTAGAAGCGCAGCGGCCGTCCGATGATCTTGTTGATCCGCTGACGCGGATTCAGAGCCACATCGGCCATCTGGAAGGCGAACTGGATCTGCCGCAACTCGTCCCGGCTGCGCTGCCCGACGCTCTGGGCCAGTTGCCGGCCATCGAGATAGACCCCCCCTTCCCTCGCCGCCATGAGGCCGGAGATGAGACGCCCGAGCGTGGTCTTGCCCGAGCCGCTTTCGCCGATCACGCCCACAGTCTCGCCCGCGCGGATGGTCAGGTCGATATCGCGCAGCGCGATGATGTCCTGATGGCGGCCATAACCTGCGGTGACGTTGCGGACCTCCAGCAGCGGCGGATCGGCGCCGGCAGACAGTTGCGGGGCGCCGATCTCCTCGGGCATCACATGCGCGGCCGCCATCAGCGCCTTGGTATAGTCGTGCTGCGGCGCGGTGATCAGCCGCTCGGTCGGCCCGTATTCGACCATCTGGCCGTCCTTGAGCACGAGGATGTTGTCGGCCACCTGCGCCACGAGCGACAGGTCGTGGGTGACATAGATGGCGGCGGTTCCGTTGTCGCGGATCAGTTCCTTGAAGGAATGCAGCACCTCGATCTGGGTGGTGACGTCCAGCGCCGTGGTCGGCTCGTCGAGGATCAGAAGCTTCGGGTCGCTGATCATCGCCATCGCGGCCATCAGGCGCTGCAACTGGCCGCCCGAAACCTGATGCGGATAGCGCTTGCCGATATTGTCGGGATCGGGCAGGCCGAGATCGCGGTAGAGCCTCGCGGCCTTGGCCAGCGCCGCCTCGCGGGTCATCGCACCGGTGATCACCGGAATTTCGGTGACCTGCGCGTCAATTGTCATCGCCCCGTTGAAGGAGGCGGCGGCGGACTGGGCCACATAGGTGATCTCGCGTCCCCTCAGCTCCTGCAGGCGCGGCAGGCTCTGGTCGAGCACGGGGGTGCCGTCCAGATGCACCGACCCGCCGGTGATATGGCAGCCCGGGCGTGTATAACCCATGCAGGCCAGCGAGATCGTCGTCTTGCCCGACCCGCTTTCGCCGATGAGGGCGACCACCTCGCCCGGCTTGACGTCGAAGGAGATGCCGTCGACGATCTTGAACTCGCGGCCCTTCTTGTCGCGCACGGAGACATCCAGATCGCGAACCCGAAGCAGCGCGCCCTCCATCTCAAATCTCCTCGGGCAGTTGCGCGCTGGAGCGCTGCAGCATCCAGTCGACCAGCACATTCGCGGAGATGGCCACAAGGGCGATGCCGAAGGCCGGATAGAGCGTGGTGAATTCCCCGTAGAGAATGGCTTGCATGTTCTCGCGCACCATGACGCCAAGATCCGA
>JAUIBJ010000465.1 GCA_030428025.1 Alphaproteobacteria bacterium | reverse complement strand
AATGGTTCCGCCACTTGGTCGGCGATCTTCATCTGCGGATCTAGGCTGGCGAAAGGATCCTGAAAGACCATCTGCATGCGCCGCCGCGCGCGGCGCAGCCCGCCCGCGTCGAGCGCCCGGATATCGGTCTCGCCCAGTCGGATCTCGCCCCTGAGCGGCTCGACCAGCCGCAGGATCGACCGGCCGGCGGTGGATTTGCCGCAGCCCGATTCGCCCACCAGAGACAGGGTGCGCCCGCGAATGAGGTCGAAGGAGACATCCTCGACCGCGTGCACATGGGCCACCACGCGCCGCATGAGCCCGCCGCGCACCGGAAAGCGGGTGACGAGGCCCTTCACGCGCAGCAAGGTCTC
This sequence comes from Alphaproteobacteria bacterium, assembly GCA_030428025.1. Taxonomy (GTDB): domain Bacteria; phylum Pseudomonadota; class Alphaproteobacteria; order Rhodobacterales; family Rhodobacteraceae; genus Roseovarius. The sequence goes on along the minus strand of JAUIBJ010000465.1, from coordinate 3,493 downwards.
GTCGCTGCCCGCGATCGGGGCGACCCGCTGATCCCCGGCCCCCACCAGCTTCATCGGCTCCGGCGCCGGCTTGCCGCGCATCTCGCCCAGTCTCGGCACGGCGGCCAGAAGCGCTCTGGTATAGTCATGGCTCGGGGCTGCGAAGATCCGCTCTACCGGCCCTTCCTCCACCTTGCGGCCGCGATACATCACCACCACCCGGTCGGCCATCTGCGCCACCACCGCCATGTCATGGGTGATGAACAGCACCGCCGTGCCGGTCTCGCGCTTGAGCCGGTTCATCAGCGCAAGGATTTCGGCCTGAATGGTGACGTCCAGCGCGGTGGTGGGCTCGTCGGCGATCAGCAAGCGCGGCTGGCAGGCCAGCGCCATGGCGATCACCACCCGCTGGCGCATGCCGCCCGACAGCTCATGCGGATACTGCCGCAGCCGCCGCTCGGGCTCGGGCAGCCGCACCTCGCGCAAAAGCTCCAGCGCCCGGGCGCGCGCCGCCTTCCGGGTCAGGCCCTTGTGCAGGCGCAAGCCCTCGGTGAGCTGCCTTTCGACGGTGAAGACCGGGTTGAGCGCGGTCATCGGCTCCTGAAAGACCATGCCGATCCTGTTGCCCCGGATCGTGCGCATGAGACTCTGATCGGCGCGGGCGAGGTCGATCTCACCCTCCGCGCCCCGGTCGAAAATGAGCCGCCCGCCGGCGATCTCGCCGCCGCCGAACTCCACCAGCCGCATCAGCGACAGCGACGAGACCGACTTGCCCGAACCGGATTCGCCGACCACGCAGACGGTTTCGCCGGGGAAGATCTCGAAGGAGACGTCCTCAACCCCCGAAACCGGGCCGTCGCGCGTCTGGAATTCGACCCGCAGGTTCTCGATGCGGGCGACGGGGCTGTCCAGCATTGGGTCACCTTTTGGGCGTGGCTGCGGCGAGGCTAGCCGGGGGCCGGGGGAAGGTCAAACGCTGTGGTGATCCTCGCGTGGGCAAGGTCAGACAAGTCGCCATGCGCGGAATCGAGGGCGAAGCCCGCCGCGCATCGACGGGCCGCCCCCTCGGCCCGGCGATGCGCGGCGTGCCCTACTTCCCCTCGGGCTCCAGCACCGTCACCCCCACCGCCGCCGCCCGCGCCAGATCGGGATCGAGCGACATCGGGATATACTCCCCCCGCCGCCAGAGCTGCGCCAGATCATCGTAATGCCGGCTCAGGAAATGTCCCGACTGGCCGGTGGAGATGATGAAAACGCTGCTGTCGGGATCGGCGAAATCATAGACCCCGCGATAGCCCGCGCCATGGACGTTCTGGAACGGGTCCGGATCCTTGCCGCTGGTGCGCCCGCGCAGAAGCGTGTTGTCGCCGCCAGAGGTCGACTGGCGGATATTGACGAAATACCGCAGCACCGGGACGTCGCCCAGCACCTGATGGTCATGGGTGGCCTGATGCGCATCGCCCCAGCGCAGGCTTTCCAGGGCTGTGCCGTAGCGGTCGCCGATCCAGACCAGCGCGTCGTCGATGGCCAGCCGGGCGATGTCTGTGCAGGTCTCCTTCTGGGTCGACTGCTTGATGTCGCACCATTCCGCGGCGCCGTCGATGTCGCGATAGACCCTCTCGATGAACACCGGGTCGGGATGGGTGAATTCATCGGCCAGCGGGCCCAGCTCGTCGCGAATGAGCCGGTCCATGATCGCGCGCATCCAGGCGGCATAGATCAGCGGCTCGGGCAGATGCTCGTTCATCTCGCCGTTCCAGTTCGACAGAAGCTCCAGCGCACGCTGGCGCTGGCGTTCCGGCGTGCCCTCGGGCGCGGCCTCGCCGGTGAACCACAGGTTCCGGCCGATGAGCGGCAGAAGCGAGCGGGCGGTGAAGCTGACCGTGTCGAGTTGGGCCTCGATAAAGCTGTCGCGGGTGTGCACCTCGCGGTTCTGCATCAGCCGCTGCCACCGGTGAACCCTTTGCGTGTCTCCCCACAGGTAACTGACATGAAAGGGAAACGGCCGGTCGACGATCTTGTTGTTGGTGTTCCCCAGAAGCCCGCCCACCGGCGCCACGAATTCGGGATTGGCGGAATAGGGCGTCATCGCCGGCCAGCGGTTTTCGGCGATCCAGCCGCGGCTGGGCATCCGGCCCTTCGTCTCGTGCCCGGCATTGCGGCGGGGCATGGCCCCGATCATCTTCATGGCGATGGTGTCCTCGTCCACCAGCGTCAGGTTCTGGGTGGGCCCGACGAAGAAGCGGCCGGTTTCCAGCGCCTCCGTCACCGATTGCGCCCGCATCAGGTCCATCGCCGCGGTCATGGTGGTGTCGGCCCCCGACAGCGCCGCCCAGGCAACCGAGGCGACATGGCCGGGTGGGGTGACCTCGGCCAGATCGAAATGGCTGCCGGGCAGGACCGGGCCGTTCTCGGTCCAGCGCAGGGTCAGGGTGACCGGATCCATGTCCTTGATGCGGATGATGGTGTTTTCCGTCTCGAAGGGCTTGTAGCCGTCGGGCGTGAGGTATTCGGCCGGGTTGTCGGGATTCAGCCGCTCGATATAGACATCCTGGTCGTCCATGTAGGACGAGGTCAGCCCCCAGCCCAGCCTCGCACTGCGACCGCTCAGCACCAAGGGCACGCCCGGAATGGTGGCCCCGATCACCCCGCCCGAGGCCAGCTCGATCCGCGCCAGATACCACAGCGCCGGCGCCGAAAAGCCCAGATGCGGATCGTTGGCCAGAAGCGTGCCGCCCGAGGCCGAGCGCGACGGCGCCGCCGCCCAGGCGTTCGAGGCACCGGCAAAGGCCCGGGGGCGGAAGGGCGAGAGCGGATGCCGCGTGAGATCGGCCCCCGCATAACGCGGCGCCCGCCCCTTCAGCCCGGGAAAGAGCGTGGCGTAATCGGGCAGCGCGGCAATGCCGCTGCCCGGCGACAGCGGCATGATATCGGCCAGCCGGTCCTCGTCGCGCAGCGCCATCGACGTGCGCGCATAAAGCACTTCGTTCTGCAGATGCACCGACAGCTGCACCGACATCAGCTTGACCAGCGCGATGGAATCGGCGGGCTGCCAGGGCGAGATGGGGAAGCGGAACAGGAACATCTCGGGCGCGCCGCGTCCGCGGGCCATGTCGTTGATCTCGTTGAGCCGGGCGTTCACCCCGGCGGCATAGGCCTTCAGCGCCGCCTGCGTGCGCGCGTCCTGCACATTGACCGAGTCGCGGGCCTGGCCGTAGAGGTCAAACCGGCGCATGACCTTGTCGATCTCCAGCGTCTGGGTGCCGAACACCTCCGACAGCCGGCCCTGCACCGTGCGGCGCATCATCACCATCTGCCACAGCCGGTCCTGCGCATGGGCATAGCCCAGGCCGAAGAAACTGTCGGTATCGGTGCGGCCGAAGACATGCGGCACGTTGGAATGGTCGCGTACGATCTCGACCTGCGCGTCGAGCCCGGCCACGGTCAGGTGTTTGTCGTAGTCCGGCAGCGAGCGCGCGAGCAGGAAATAGATCACCACGATGGTCAGCACGGC
>JAUIBJ010000464.1 GCA_030428025.1 Alphaproteobacteria bacterium | reverse complement strand
CCCCGAACCCGTCACCAACCCCGCCGACCCGGCCGACACGCCCGGCACCGTCGCCTGGGCCTCTGACGCGGATATCGACACCGCGCTCGACGCCGCGAAGCCGTGGGACGCGTCGCCGGCCGAGCGCGCGAAGGTGCTGAACCGCGCCGCCGACCTCTACGAGGAGAACTATGGCGAGATCTTCGCGGTGATCGCCCGGGAGGCCGGCAAATCGGTGATGGATGCGGTGGCGGAACTGCGCGAGGCGGTGGATTTCCTGCGCTACTACGCCGCCAATGCGCCTGACGCGCAGCCTGTGGGCACCTTCACCTGCATCAGCCCCTGGAACTTCCCGCTCGCCATCTTCACCGGCCAGATTTCGGCGGCCCTTGCCGCCGGCAACGCGGTGCTGTCGAAACCCGCCGAGCAGACGCCTCTGATCTCGCATCTGGCCATAAGGCTCATGCACGAGGCCGGTGTGCCGGAAACCGCCCTGCAGCTTCTGCCCGGCGCGGGCGATGTGGGCGCGGCGCTCACCTCCGATCCGCGCGTCGACGGGGTGGCCTTCACCGGCGGCACCGACACGGCGATGAAGATCCGCGCGGCCATGGCCGAGAACCTCGCCCCCGGCGCGCCGCTGATTGCCGAGACCGGCGGGCTGAACGCGATGATCGTCGACTCGACCGCCCTGCCCGAACAGGCGGTGCAGGCGATCGTGGAATCCGCCTTCCAGTCGGCCGGCCAGCGCTGTTCGGCGCTGCGCTGTCTTTACGTGCAGGAGGACATCGCCGACAGCTTCACCGAAATGCTGACCGGCGCGATGGACGCGCTGTCGATGGGCGCACCCTGGCACCTGTCGACGGATGTGGGCCCGGTGATCGACGAAGAGGCCCATTCCGGCATCGCCGAGCATATCCAGACCGCCCGCGCCGAGGGCCGCCTGATGCACGAAATCAAGACCCCCAACGCCGGCTGCTTTATCGCGCCCACGCTGATCAGGGTGGATGGCATCGGCGACATGAAGCGCGAGATCTTCGGCCCCGTGCTGCACCTCGCCACCTTCCGTTCGGAACAGCTCGACCGGGTGATCGACGCCATCAACGCCACCGGCTATGGCCTCACCTTCGGGCTTCAGACCCGCATCGACGACCGGGTGCAGCATGTCACCGACCGGATCGAGGCGGGCAACATGTATGTGAACCGCAACCAGATCGGCGCCATCGTGGGCTCCCAGCCCTTCGGCGGCGAAGGGCTGTCGGGCACCGGGCCCAAGGCGGGCGGGCCGCATTACCTCACGCGGTTCTCCCGGTCCGAAGCACCGATGGCAGGGAAGGACTGGCCGGAGCGGGACAGGGGCGACCTCGCCGCGCGGCTGGCCAAGGCCAATGCCGGCGCCGACGAACGGCTGAGCGATCTGGTCCTTCCCGGGCCCACCGGCGAATCCAACAGGCTGGGCTGTTACCGGCGACAGGCCCTCCTCTGCCTTGGGCCGGGGACAGAGGCCGCTCGCACCCAGGCCAACGCGGTGCGCGCCTTGGGCGGTGCTGCGGTCGAAGCCGAAGGCAGCGTCGATCCCGAAACCCTGACCACGCTTTCGGGCTTCTCCGGCATGCTCTGGTGGGGCGATGCCGAGAAGGGACGTGCCTATGCCAAGGCACTCAGCCGGCGCGAGGGCCCGATCCTGCCGCTCATCGCCGGCGAGCCGGACATGGGCCATGTATGCCATGAGCGGCATGTCTGCGTCGACACCACCGCCGCCGGCGGAAACGCGGCCCTTCTGGGCGGAGCGGCTTGACGGCGCGGGGGTTTCGGCCCAGCGTAGCGCCATGTTCCCGATCCGCGATCACAACCCGTCGGGGCGGACGCCCTATGTGACCTATGCGCTGATGGCGGTGAATATCGTCGTCTTCGTGCTCTACTGGCCGCTCTTCGACGACCCGCGCGCACTCAACGAGTTCTTCTATGAATGGGCGATGGTGCCGGTGCTGGTGACGCAGGAGGGCACCTATCAGACGGTGATGACCTCGATGTTCATGCATGGCGGGTTCATGCACCTTGCCGGCAACATGCTGTTTCTGTGGATCTTCGGCGACAATCTGGAAGACGAGATGGGCCATGTGGTCTATCTGCTCTTCTATCTTGCCTCGGGCATCGGCGCGGCGCTCGCGCATGTCTTCGCCGCGCCCTATTCGCCGGTGCCCACCGTGGGCGCCTCGGGCGCCATCGCGGGGGTGATGGGCGGCTATCTGCTGCTCTTTCCCAAGGCGCGAGTGGATATCCTGATCATCCTGTTCTTCTTCATCCGTATCGTCACCATTCCCGCCTGGATCATGCTGGCGCTGTGGTTCGCATTCCAGATCTTCGGCGGCGCCGGGGCGGATGCGATGCAGGGCGGGGTGGCCTATTGGGCGCATGCGGGCGGTTTCGTGATAGGCGCCATCCTGACCGTGCCGGTGTTCCTGCGCCGCGGCGGGCCGCGTTTCTGGCAAAGCCACGAAGGCCATCCGCCGCATCCCGACGCGGAATACAGCTTAAGCCGCACGCGCGTGCCCAAGGTCAGGAAGAGGCGATGAGCACGGTTCGGGCCAGTTGCCATTGCGGCGCGGTGGTTCTGCGTGTCGATCTGCCGAACGGGCTGACAGACGCGCATCGCTGCGATTGCAGCTTCTGCCGCCGCCGGGCGGCGCCGAACGTCAGCGTGCCGCTGGACGCGCTGGAGGTGATCGAAGGGGCGGACAGTCTCACGCTTTACCAGTGGAACACCATGACCGCGAAACACTGGTTCTGCTCGGTCTGCGGCATCTACACTCACCACCAGCGCCGCTCGAACCCGAATGAATACGGGGTGAATATCGGCTGCATCGACGGAGTGAACCCGGCCGATCTGGAGCCGATCCCGTGGTCGGACGGGGTGAACCATCCTTCCGACCGGTAAACGAGGCACGCGCGCAAGGGCGTGACGAGCGGCGCTCAGCGCTCGCGAATGAGCCCCGCGAATTTCTCGAAGACCGGCTCGTTGGCGCAGATCACCTCACCATCGCTCAGAATGTCGCCGCCCTCGCGCAGGGGCTGCACCAGCCCGCCCGCCTCGCGCACGATAACGACACCGGCGGCCATGTCCCAGGCGTTCAGCCGCCGTTCCCAGAACCCCTCGTAGCGGCCCGCGGCCACATAGGCCATGTCGAGCGCCGCCGAGCCCCAGCGCCGGACGCCCGCGCAGGCGGGCATCAGCCGCGCCAGATCCTGCAGGGTCTGAGGCAGGTCCGAGCGCCCGCCGAACGGCACCCCTGTGGCAAAGATCGACTCGATCAGGCGCGAACGGTTCGACACCCGTAGCCGGCTTTCGTTCAACCACGCGCCCTCGCCCTTCTCGGCCCAGAAAAGCTCGTCCTTGGCGGCGTCAAAGATGACACCCGCCACCACCTGTCCCTTGTGTTCGAGCGCGATCGAGATCGCCCAGTGCGGCAGACCGTGCAGGAAGTTGGTCGTCCCGTCCAGCGGATCGACGATCCAGCGGCGGGTGGGGTCCTTGCCATGTTCCTCAGCGCTTTCCTCGGCGCACCAGCCATAGGTCGGCCGCGCGTTCCGCAGTTCGTCCCGGATGATCTTCTCGGCGGCAATGTCCGCACGGCTCACGAAATCGCCGGCACTTTTCATCGAGGCCTGCAGGTTCTCGACCTCGCGGAAATCCTTGACCAGCAACCGCCCCGCCTTGCGCGCGGCCTTGATCATGATGTTGACGTTGGCACTGCCATGCATGGTCCGGACTCCTTCGGGTCAGGGCGCGCGTATACGCCGGGCGGGCAAGGGTGGCAAGGGGTCCGCTCACAGCCCCCGGCAGAGCTCCAGCAGCCAGGCGCGGAAGGCCC
>JAUIBJ010000463.1 GCA_030428025.1 Alphaproteobacteria bacterium | reverse complement strand
TCGACGACATTCTTCAGGGGCTCGCCCCGGCGCCAGCGGGCAAGGTTTTCGAGGAACATCTCGAACGAAGCCATGTCCCAGCCGTCATAGACGCCCGAGGCATGGGGGGAGAGGATGATGTTGTCGAGCGCCCAGAAGGGGCTGTCCTCGGGCAGGGGTTCGGTTTCGAACACATCGAGCACGGCGCCGGCGATGCGCCTTGTCCGCAGCGCCTCGAGCAGGGCCGCGCCGTCGATCACCCCGCCGCGCGAGACATCGACCAGCAGGGCGGAAGGTTTCATCGCGGCGAAATCCGTCTCGCCGATCAGCCCGCGCGTGGCCGGCAGCAGAGGCACCGAAACCACGATCGCATCGGCCCGGGGCCAGAGTTGGGCCAAGTCCGACGCGGCATGCACCTCGTCGACGTTTTCCGTTGGCACGGGGCGCGCGCGGGTCCCGATCACATGCATGCCGAAGGCGCGGGCCCGTGCCGCCACCGCCTGCCCCGTCTGGCCCAGACCGATGATCAGCAGGGTCTTGCCCTTGAGCGGCGTCATCAGCCGGGCGGGGTTCCAATGGCGCACGGCCCTGTCGCGGGCCAGCCCGGGAAGGTCGAGGGTGAAATGCAAGAGCCCCCCAAAAGCGTATTCGGCCATCATATGCGCCGCGACGCCGGCGGAGTTGGTAACGGTGGTCCGGCTGGCATCCCATCGGCCCAGATGGTCGCAGCCCGAGCCCCCCACCGAAATCCAGCCGGGCCCCTCGGGGCCCATCAGCGCCGGGGTGGGAAAGCCCGGATTGCCACCGAACTTGATGGAATAGACCGCGTCGGGCGAGAATTCTGCCACCATCGGCGCCATGGACTCGTAATCGTTGCATTCGGCGACAACGGCCTCGGGGATGGCCTGCCGCAGCCGCTCGGCCATCGGGCCGGTCACGTCGTTGTGGAGGATCACACGGGGCGCATCGCGGCTCATGCATCACCTGCCGGGATCACGAGGGCGGAGAGATCGGCCAGACGGCTTTCGGGTTCGAGCAGCGCGTCGCGCATGGACCATATGGCACGGGTCCGGTCCATCGACAGGATGCCGTCGCAGAAGGCCTCGAACTTCGCCGCCACATCCGCATCGGGCCGCCAGGCGCCGGGGCCGCCGCTGGCCGGCACGTCGCCCGAGGTCAGCTTGCGACCGTCCTTGAGCGTGATCTCCACATCCGACCAGCGGCCCTCGGGGAAGCGGGCGTTGTGGCGTTCGGCGGACACGGCCGTGATCCGGGGGATCAACGCGGCCACCTCGGCATCGCCCAGTCCCTCATCGGCGATGTGGCGGGGGGCGACCATGCCATGCACCAGCATGACAGCGACGACGAAATGCAGCGAATACTGCGCCTGTGTCGTGCTCTCGGGCACGCCGGCGAACAGGCGCGCGGCCTCGTCGAAGGTGCGCACCTCGACCGCCTCGATCTGCTCGGCGTTCAGCCCGTGCTCTTCGCGCAGTTTGCGCACGGCGTCGATCGCGGGATGGCCCCAGCGGCAGCTTGGATAGGGCTTGATGTAATTCTCGGCCACCGTCCAGTGGGCGCCCAGATCGGCCCAGAACGCGGCCACCTCGGGCGCCTCGGCTGTGATAGCGGGGGCGCCGGTAAAGCCACGCATCGCCAGTAGCGCCGCGTTCGCGCCCACCAGCGCCCCCATGCCCGAGCCGTCATGCAGCATGGTCGGGTTGTCGATCTCGCGCATCATCTGGCTGCGGGGCCCGTGATATTCGGCGATGCCCATCGCATGACGCAGGGTTTCGGTGTCGGCGCCGTCCAGACGGCAGCCCAGAGCGGCCACGCCAAGCGCGTTCCAGGCGCCCGAGGTGTGATAGTCCGACACCGTGGCATGCAGCGACAGCCCCGCCCGCGCCGCCACCTCATAGGCCATGGCGAGCGCCGTCAGCGCCTGCGGGCCCGTCAGGTCGGGGTGGCGCTCGGCAAAGGCGAAGAGCGCGGGCACCACCGCACAGCCGATATGGCCCTTGGTGGGATAGTAGCCGTCATGCCCGTCGAGATTATCGATCTGCGTGGCCAGCGCCCAGGCGGCGCCCGGCAGGCTGACCTTGCGGCCATCGAACAGCATATGGGCGGCATGCGCGTCGCTGCCGGCCCCATGGAAATCGGCGGCGAAGTCGCGGGCGATCCGGCCCACCTTCAGCCGGGTGGCGCCCACGGCGACGCCCAGCGTGTCGATCAGCAGGGTGGACATGTGGCGCAGTGCGTCCGCTGGCACCCGAAGCTCGGGGTCGAGGGCAAATTCGGCGATCCGGGCGAACTGATCCGCCGCGGGCCGGGCGACGGGGTTGAGGGGCTTGTTCATGGATCCATCCTTTCGAGAAGCTGCCCATACCCTTGCAGGGGATCGGCGATGCCGGCAAGGGCCATGGCCTGAAACATCATCGCCTGGTTGGAGGTGACGACAGGTTTGCCGAGCGCGCTTTCGATCTCGGCGATGGCCTCGACGCTGCGCATGTCGGTGCAGGAGAGAACAATCGCCCCGGCCTTAGGGCTGTCGACACGGCGGGCAAGATCCACCACCTCGTCCGGCGTCACCGCGCCCTGGCCCTCGTTGTCGAGAGTTCCCTCCACGTCGGCGCGCGCAACGGTCTCGATCCCTTCGCTGGCGAGGAAGGCAATGGCCCGGTCGTTGAGGCTGGGCACGTAAGGCGAGGCGAAGCCGATCCGCGCGATGCCAAGCGCCTTCAGCGCATGCACCAGCGCGCCCGCTGCCGTGACCGTCTTCGCACCGCTCTGGGCGGCGATGGTCCGCGCCAGCTGCCGGTCGAACTCGGGACCATGGGAGAGCGTGGCGGAGGTGCAGCCATAAAGGATTACGTCGGGCCGGGTCCCCTGCAACAGGAGCAGGGGCTCTGCCAGGTCCGAGGCCCCGAGCCCGGCCATCTGGTCCTCGTCGGGGATCTCGTCGGCATCGTAACCACCGAGGCGTGCGAAATGCAGCGACACGCCTGCCGGGCGCAGAAGGCTCATGTCGGGTTCGAGATTGGTATTCGTGAACGGCACCAGAATGCCGAAACGGGCGCGGCCGCGGCTGGGGGAGGTCATGCGCGGATCTCCTTTTCCATCCAATCCTTCAGAAGTGCGGCGGCAAGCTCCATGTCCGCCTCCGGGCCGGTCGTGGCACGCAGGCAGTCGGGCAGGCCCGCCCCGCCCTGCGGGCGCAGAAACACGGCCTCGGATGTGAGAAAAGCATGCGCCTTGGTGGCAGCTTGGGGCGAGGGGAACCGGATCAGCGTGAAATTGGTGAAGCTCTGCGGTACGGTCAGGCCGAGGGCGCGGACCTGCTCGGCGAAGCTGTCGCGGATCCGGGCGGTCTCGGCGCAGGTGGCGCGCATATGGGCCTGATCCAGCATTGCCGCGCGGCCCGCCGCCTGTCCCGGAAGGGCGACATTGTTGGGGTTGAGAAGTTTGCGGATCTCGCGCGCCACGGCGGGCGGGAAAAGGCCCCAGCCCACCCGCATTCCCGCCAGCCCATAGGCCTTTGAGAAGGTGCGCAGGACCACCGTATCGCCGCGCTCCACAAGGTCGAACATCCCTTCGCCAAGGTGATCGGCAAATTCGCCATAGGCCTCGTCGATCACCAGAAGGATATCGCCGCGCAGCCCCTCGCGCAGGCGCAGGAGTTCGCCGCGCGGCACACGCGTGCCGGTGGGATTGCCGGGATTGGCGAGGAAGAGGATTCGGGTTTCGGGCCGCACCGCCGCCAGCAGCGCATCGATATCCGGCGTCACCCCGCTTTCCGGCGCGGTGTCGAAACGGGCGCCTGTCATCAGCGTGGCGGTGCGGAAAAACGGATAGGCATGGGCCGGGGCCAGCGC
>JAUIBJ010000462.1 GCA_030428025.1 Alphaproteobacteria bacterium | reverse complement strand
GTGCTTTTCCTCGCGGTCGAGCCACAAGGTGGCGACGCCCCGGGCGTCGGTCTCTATCGTGACGGTGTCGTACATGTTGCTCCCCATATTCACCCCCGCATTGCCCGGGCCATGCCCGCGGCCTGATCCAGAATCGCCGGATCGAGCCCGGTCACGTATCCAAGATCGATCAACCGCGCATGCACCTTTTCCGTGGCCACGTTTCCCGCCGCACCGGGGGCATAGGGGCATCCGCCAAGCCCCCCCACGGCGGCGTCGAAGACCCGCAGGCCCTGCGCCAGCGAGGCCTCGATATTCTCCAGCGCCCGGCCCGACGTGTCGTGATAATGACCGGCGAGCTTGCCCGCCGGCACGGCTTGCGTGACCGCCGCCAGCATCGCCTCGATCCGCTCGGGCGTCGCCTGCCCGATCGTGTCGCCGAGGCTGATCTCGTAACAGCCCATGTCGAACAGCGCCTCGGCCACGCGGGCGGCCTCGCCCGGCGCCACCGGCCCGTCATAGGGGCAGTCGGTCACGCAGGACACATAGCCGCGCAGGGGCAGGCCCGCCGCCCGCGCCGCCTCTGCCACCGGCGAGAAGCGGTCAAGGCTTTCGGCGATGGTGGCGTTGATGTTGGCTTTGGAAAACCCTTCCGAGGCCGAGCCGAAAATCGCCACCTCGTCGGCACCGGCGTCCCGCGCCGCCTCGAAGCCGCGCATGTTCGGCGTGAGCGCGGCATAGCGCACCCCACCGGCCCGGCGGATACGGGCCAGCACCTCGGCCGAATCGGCCATCTGCGGCACCCATTTGGGGCTGACGAAGCTCGCCACCTCGATCCGGCGGAAGCCCGCGCCGCTCAGCGTGTCGATAAGCGCCACCTTGTCGCCGATGGGGATCTGCCGTTTCTCGTTCTGCAGCCCGTCGCGCGGGCCCACCTCGAAAATCTCGACAACATCAGCCATCCGGCACCTCATAGAACGGGCGGTCATAGATCAGCGCGCTGTCGGGCCGCGGCAGGGCCGCCTCGAAACCGGGGCGAGAGGTGATGCGCGCGTACCAGGCTTCGGTTTCCGGAAACCCCTCCAGCGCGGCGAAGTGGCGGGCCATATAGACCGCCTGGCCCACGCAGATGTCGCAGGCCGAAAACCCGCTGGTCAGCAGATAGTCGCGGTTTTCCACCGGGGTGCTCAGCCGCGCCTCGATCGCGCCGTAGCATTTCTTCAGCCGCGCGGCCTCGAGCTTCATCACCGTGGGGCTGCGCATGCTGTCCTCATAAAGCATGATATGCTGCTGGGTCAGGATCGCCACATGCTGGCTGACCGTCTCGGCAAAATGTACCCAGACGAGCCAGGCCATCCGGTCCATCTCGCCGGGCCCGCGGCCGAGCCCGGCCTCGGGGAACTTCTCGCAGAGATACTCCACCATTGCCCCCGATTCGAACATCCGCTCGCCCTCGATTTCCAGCGCCGGCACCCGGCCGGCGGGCGAGAGGCTGAGGAATTCGGGGCTGCGCAGGGACTTGTCGAACGGGTATTCCACAACCTGAAATTCGACCCCCAACTCATTGAGAAGCCAGAAAACCCGCATCGAGCGGGATTGCGGGACATGGTGCAGGGTAATCATGCGGCATCCTCCTCCTCGGCTGCGAGCCGCACCAGCGCCGCCCCGGCAGAGACCTGATCGCCCTCGGCCACCAGCACCTCTGCCACCGTCCCGTCGCGTGCGGCAAGAAGCGAATGCTCCATCTTCATCGCCTCCAGTACCGCCAGCCGGTCGCCCTGTTTCACCGTCTGCCCCGGTGCAGCGAAGAGCGCCTTGACCAGCCCCGGCATCGGTGCCTCGATCACATCGGCATCGCCCGCCGCAAGGCTGTCGCGGGCCAGCAAATCGACCAGTTCGAATTCCATCCCATAGCCCGCAAAGACAGCGACCAGATCGCCGGTGACAGCCACGGGCGGTGCGGTCTCGCCGTCAAGCTGCCAGCGCCCGCCACCGCGACGGGCCTGCACGGTCGTTCCGCCCCATTCCACGTCATGGGCGTCGGCCGAGAGGGTGCGCACCTTCACCACCATCTCCTCGCCCTCACGGCGCAGATGCACCGAGCGCGTGAGCGGCGTCCAGAGGCTGAAGCCGGTTTCGAACCCCGCCCGGTCGAGCAGCCCGAGTGCGGCCAACGCGGCCAGCGCCACCTCGCGGGGGGCGGGCTCGGGCGCCTCCACCAGCCGGTCGAGATCGCGACCGATCAGGCCGGTATCCACATCGCCCGCCGCGAACCCCTCGTGCCGCGCCAGCGCGCCGAGGAAGGCGAGGTTGGTCACCGTGCCGGAGACCTCGCAGGCCTCCAGCGCCGTCGCAAGCCGGCGCAGCGCGCCGGCGCGGCTGGTCCCGTGCACGATCAGCTTGGCGATCATCGGGTCGTAGAAGGGCGAGATCTCGTCTCCCCCGCGCACACCACTGTCGGCGCGCACGCCGTCGGGAAATTTCAGATGCGCCAGCCGGCCCGTCGCCGGAAGGAACCCCTTGGGCACGTCCTCGGCATACAGCCGGGCCTCGAAGGCATGGCCGTTGATGGACAGCTCTTCCTGCCGCTTGGGCAGCGCCTCGCCGCTGGCGACCCGCAGCTGCCACTCCACCAGGTCGACACCCGTAATCGCCTCGGTCACCGGGTGCTCCACCTGAAGCCTTGTGTTCATCTCCATGAACCAGAAGCCATCGGTGCGCAGGCCCTTCGAGCCGTCGACGATAAACTCGATTGTTCCCGCGCCCTTGTAGCCGATGGCCTCGGCGGCGCGTACCGCCGCCCGGCCCATCGCCGCGCGCATCTCTTCTGTCATGCCGGGCGCCGGGGCCTCCTCGATCACCTTCTGGTGCCGGCGCTGAAGCGAGCAGTCGCGTTCGAAGAGATGCACCGCGGTCTCCCCGTCGCCAAAGACCTGCAGTTCGATATGGCGCGGTTTCTGAACGAACTTCTCGATCAGCACCGCATCGTTGCCGAAGGCGGTCCTGGCCTCGCCGCGCGCGCTGTCCAGCGCTTCGGCGAAGTTCTCCGGGCGTTCGACGAGCCGCATGCCCTTGCCGCCGCCGCCCGCCACGGCCTTGATCAGCACCGGATAGCCGATGGCGTCGGCCGCGCCCGACAGGTGCTCGGGGTCCTGATTGTCGCCGTGATAGCCTGGCACCACCGGCACGCCCGCCTCCTCCATCAGCGCCTTCGCGGCATCCTTCAGCCCCATCGCCCGGATGGCCTTGGCGGAGGGCCCGATGAAGGCCAGCCCGGCGGCTTCCACCGCCTCGACGAAATCGGGATTTTCGCTCAGAAACCCATAGCCCGGATGAATGGCCTGCGCGCCGGTGGCCAGCGCCACCTCGATGATCCGGTCGCCGCGCAGATAGCTCTCCGACGGCGCCGCGCCGCCGATATGCACCGCCCGGTCGGCCTCGGCCACGTGCTTGGCGTCGCGGTCGGCATCGGAATAGACCGCCACCGTGCGCACCCCCATCCGGCGGGCCGTGTCGATCACCCGGCAGGCAATCTCGCCCCGGTTCGCAATCAGGATCGTGTCAAACATGGGTATCCTTTCCCGTCATCCTTGCCGCGCGCCCAGCCGGGCGCACCAATCCGTGGGGACCTCTGCGGCCAGCATCTCGCGCACAAGCCGTTTGGCCACATCCTCGCCCGCCACCTCGATCCGCAGGGGCAGAGGCGCGCCCTCCCCGACTTCGCCAGCGCGGAAGAGCCGCACCTCGCCCCCCTCCAGCAGCGCCCGCAGCCTGTCGGCGGCGAGCGCGGCATGGGCCAGTTCCGCCTCGCAGCGGGGATTTTCCAGCCGGGGCACGTCGAGCTCCGGCAGCCGCGCCAATACCTCCTCGTCC
>JAUIBJ010000461.1 GCA_030428025.1 Alphaproteobacteria bacterium | reverse complement strand
ATCAACCGGCTTCACCTGATTGCCCGCGAATATCCGCATCTGGGCCTGCTCTGTGGCATGGACGACCAGGCGCTGGAGTTCTTCGCCTGGGGGGCGAAGGGATGGGTCTGCGCCGGGTCGAATTTCGCGCCCGAGGCGCATGTGGCGCTTTACAGGGCCTGCGCGATCGAGGGCGATTTCACAAGGGGCCGCGCCATCATGTCCGCGATGATGCCGCTGATGAGCGTGCTCGAACAGGGCGGCAAGTTCATCCAGTGCATCAAGCACGGGGTTACGATGCGCGGCATTCAGGCGGGCCCGCCCCGCAAGCCGTTGCAACCGCTCAACAAGGACGACAAGCGCGCGCTGGAAGAGGTGATCCGCACGCTCGACACCTCCATCGCCGCGATTACGGGAGAGGCCAAATGACCGAGTTACTGACCCGCGAGGAATACGCCGCCATTGCCGCCGATCTGGACCTGCCTGCCGCGCCCTTCATCGACGGCAAGTTCCGCAAGGGGAACGGACCGGTGATGGAGACGGTGAACCCCGCCACGGGCGACGTGCTGAAGAAAATCACGACTGCCAATTCCGAGGACGTCGATTTCGCCGTAAAGAAGGCGCGGGAAGCCTTCGACCGGGGCGAGTGGTCGCGCGCGCACCCCTCGGAGCGCAAGGATGTGCTGATCCGCTTCTGCAAGCTGATTACCCGGCGGCGGCACGAACTGGCGGTGATGGAGAGCCTCGACTCGGGCAAGCCCATCCGCGACTGCGAGATGATCGATATCCCCGAAACCATCCACACGCTCAAGTGGCACGGGGAACTGATCGACAAGATCTACGACCAGACGGGTCCGAGCGGAGATGACGCGATTTCGATGATCGTGCGCGAGCCGCTGGGTGTGGTCGCCGCCGTGCTGCCGTGGAATTTCCCGATGCTGATGATGGCGTGGAAGATCGGCCCGGCGCTGGCCGCCGGGAACTCGGTGATCGTGAAGCCGGCCGAGCAGACCAGCCTGACGGCGCTGCGACTGGCCGAGGTGGCGCATATGGCGGGCGTGCCCAGAGGCGTGTTGCAGGTGCTGCCGGGCGACGGGCCGGGCGTGGGCGAACCGCTGGGGCTGCATATGGGCGTCGACATGGTGAGCTTCACCGGCTCGACCGAGACGGGCAAGCGGTTCCTGCGCTATTCGGCCGACAGCAATATGAAGAAGGTCACGCTGGAATGCGGCGGCAAGAACCCGGCGGTGGTGCTGGAGGATGCCGAGAACCTCGATCACGTGGCAAGCCATGTGGTCAACGCGGCGTTCTGGAACATGGGCGAGAATTGCTCGGCCACCTCGCGCCTGATCGTGCACAAGGCGGTGAAGGAGCCGCTGCTGGAGCGGATTACGGCGCGGATGCGTGACTGGAAGACGGGCGATCCTCTGGACCCTTCGATGCATCTGGGGGCGCTGATCGATGGTGAGCACTGCAAGAAGGTGTCGAAATATCTCAAGGGCAAGGCTGTCGCGGGCGGTGGCAAGCCCAAGGGCAACTTCGTCGAGCCGACGGTGTTTGAGGTCAGGAAAACCGACGCCAAGGCGCGAGAAGAGATCTTCGGGCCGATCCTGTCGGTGATCGAGGTGGCCAGCACCGAGGAGGCCATTCAACTGGCCAATGACACCGAATACGGCCTAGCGGCCTCGGTCTTCACCGGCAACGTGCGCAAGGCCATTCGGGCGGCACGGGATATCCGGGCGGGCACGGTGACGGTGAACTGCTACGGCGAGGGCGATATCTCAACGCCCTTCGGCGGCTACAAGCAATCGGGCTTCGGCGGGCGCGACAACTCGATCCACGCCCATGACCAGTTCACCGAGATGAAGACCATCTGGATCGACCTGACCGATCCAAAAGACGGCGACAACGTCGCGTAGAGTGGGGTTTCACCCTTCACGGGGCCACGGTGGGGTAAAGCCCCACCCTACCAGAAGGACGACGCATCATGGCTGATGTGGCAGAGAAAAGAGCGGCCCGGCGGGGCCGCGGGGCGCGCACCTCGGCGCGGCGGACGCGGGATTTCACCATGCTGCCCGCGCTCAGGCGCGGCATCCCCTTGACCGAACCGATGGACCCGGAGCAGGTCGAACGGATCGATGCCGCCTCGATGCATATTCTCGAAAACGTGGGGGTGGTGTTCCGCGACGTGATCGCCTTGGCCGACTGGAATGCCGCCGGGGCCAAGGTGGTGGGCGAAACCGTCTATCTTGACCGGGGTCTCGTGCGCGAGTTGATCAGGACGATCCCCGAGACCTTTACCTATCACGCCCGAAACCCGGCGAACAACCTGCCTTTCGGGAAGGATCACGCGATCTTCGTGCCGATGACCGGCGCGCCCTATCTGCGCGACCTCGACGACGTGCGCCGGAACCCGACGATGGAGGACCTGTCGAACTTCCACAAGCTGGCGCACATGCTGCCGGCGATGCACAGCTCCGCGCATCATATCGTGGAGCCCTACGACCACCCGATCAGCCAGCGGCACCTGCGCATCACCTATTCGTCGATGAAGCATTCCGACAAGACCTTCATGGGTATGACCACCAGCCCGAAGAATGCCGAGGACGTGATGGAGATGTGCGCGATCCTCTTCGGCGAGGACTTCATGGAGGATCATCCGGTCGTCACCGGCAACTGCAATGGCAACTCGCCGCTGGTGTGGGACGAAACCATGCTGGGCGCGATGCGCGCCTTCTGCCGCAAGAACCAGCCGGTGCTCTGTTCGCCCTTCGTGCTGGGGGGGGCGAATACGCCCGCGTCGGTCGCGCCGGCGGTGGCGCAGCTCAATGCCGAGGCGCTGTCGGCGCTGGCTTACACGCAGGTCATCCGCAAGGGCGCGCCGGCGATCTATGGCCACTATCTTTCCACCGTTTCGATGAAATCCGGGGCGCCCATGGCCGGCACGCCCGAGATCAGCCTGATGAACATGATGATCGGACAGATGGCGCGGTTCTACGGCGTGCCGTGGCGCTCTTCCACCGCTCTGGGCGGGGCCAAGACGCTAGATGCTCAGGCGGGCTATGAAAGCGCGACCACGCTGATGGCGCTACAGATGGCGGGCACGAATTACATGTGGCACGCCGCCGGCTGGAACGAGGCCGGAATGCATTGTTCGATGGCCAAATTCGTGGTGGATGCAGAGCAATGCGCGATGGCCTATCGCATGGCCGAGGGCATCCGCTGGGACGATTTCGACGAGGCCGTCGCGGCGGTGGCCGATATCGGTCCGGGTGGGCATTACCTTGGTCACGCGCACACGCTGGCCAATTTCCAGCGCGCGTTCTTCATGCCCGAACTCTTCGACAACAACGCCTATGAGCAATGGGTGGCCGAAGGCGGGATCGACACGAATATCCGTGCGATCAACCACGCCCGGGAGTTGCTAAAAGCCTATGAAGAGCCGAAACTCGACGCAGCCGTGAACGAGGCGCTGCTCGACTATATCGCGCGCCGCGAGCGCGAGATCCCTGCGGCGGACGCCCTGAACCAGGAGTACTGACCATGTCCGCGCTGCCATATCTCGACCTGTCCGATCCGGGATTTTCCACCCGGGGGGCCGAGGTCATAGCGGCGCGCGACGCGCATTGGTGCGCCGAGACCCCCTATGGTCTGGCGGTGCTGCGCTACATGGAGGTGGGGCGCATCCTGCGCGACCGCCGATTCCGGCAGGGCAGTCATGCCTGGCCCGACACGGTGGGAATTGAGGGGCCCTTCGCCGATTTCTGGCGGGCCTCGGTGATCGGGCGCGAAGGCGACGAGCATCGCAAGCTGCGGGCGCTGGCGGTGCCGGCCCTGTCGGAGGAGTATGTGCTGAGCCTCAAGCCCGCCTTCG
>JAUIBJ010000460.1 GCA_030428025.1 Alphaproteobacteria bacterium | reverse complement strand
CCAGAAGGCGGGTGATCATGGTGGGGGCGGCAAAGATCGAGACATTGGGCTGGCGCTCGATCTCGGCATAAATCTCCGAGGGGGTGAAGCCATGCAGAACGCGCTGGCGCCCACCCTTGAAGAGATGAGCCAGCGAATAGAGGCCCGAGCCGTGCGAGAGGGGGGCGGCGTGCAGCTTGGTGTCGCCCACAGAGGGCGTGTCGATATCCGAATAATAGCACTGGGTCATAAACAGCAGGCTGCGACAGCTCAGGACTGCGCCCTTCGGCTTGCCGGTGGTGCCGCTGGTGTAGAAGAGCCAGGCCGGATCTTCCGGTCGGGCCGGGCGGATCGGCACCGGCTCGGCCTCGTCGAGCGCGCCATAGGCGTCACTGCCGGTCTCGATCATGGCCTCGAGGTCGGTCAGGTCGTCCAGCAAGGGCCGCAGCCTGGCGCCCTTGTCGGGCGAGGTGAAGCACAGGCGGGCGCCGGAATCCTTCAGGATGTGCAGCGCCTCCCGTTCATGCAGCTTGGCGTTGATCGGCACGATACAGGCCCCGGCCGTCCAGGCCGCATAGATGATCTCGAAGAACTCGGTGCAGTTGTCGAGGAAGACGACCACCCGGTCGCCCGGTGCCAACCCGTGGATATGGCACATGGCACCCGCCATTCGCGCGGCGCGCGAGACCAGTTCGGAAAAGTGGACCTCGCGGTCGCTGTCCAGCACCGCGACACGATCGGGAATACGGCTCGCCACATCGGCAAGAAGGGCAGCCATGTTCATTCCAGGTCTCCCGCTCCATTCCCCCAGTTCCCTTGAAAGAATTCCAAATGTACTGTAAACTGTCAACAGACGATTGAGTGCCGGCGATGGGCGCGGGGCAGCGTGGTGCCGTCGCGGCCATGTCGGCGTTTGGCCGAAAGGATCAGAATGACCGAGACCGACAGAAACCGCCAAGTTGTTCTGAAACGCCGCCCCGAGGGGCGTTTGCGTCCCGAGGATTTCGAATTGCGCGAGGTCGATATCGCCGCGCCGGACGATGGCCAGGTGCTGGTGCGCACGATATGGCTGTCGCTCGATCCCTATCTGCAGTTGCGCGCGCAGGGGCACGAACGCTATTACCCGGCCGTCGATCTGGACGCGCCGATGCTGGGCGGCGCGGTCAGCCGGGTCGTCGAAAGCCGGCATCCCGGCTTCAAGCCCGGCGACATCGTCGAGGATTACACCGGCTGGCAGGACTATGCGCTGGCGGATGGCGCCACCCTGCGCAAGGTCGATCCCGGGCTCGCGCCGGTCTCTACGGCGCTGAGCTGTCTTGGCATGCCCGGGCTCACCGCCTATCTGGCGCTGGTCGATCTGGGCAAGCCCGAACCGGGCGACTGCCTCGTCGTGGGCTCGGCCGCCGGTGCGGTGGGCGCGGTCGTGGGGCAGGTGGGCAAGGCCATGGGCTGCCATGTGGTGGGCATTGTCGGCAGCCCCGAGAAGGCAGGCTACATCACCGACGAGCTGGGCTTCGACGCCGCCATCGACCACCGGCAGGACAACATCGCCGATGCTCTCGACCGGCTCTGCCCGAACGGAATCAACGTCTATTTCGAAAACCTGGGCGGCCCGATCAGCGAATGCGCCTATGAACGGATGGCGCATCGCGCGCGGGTGGTCGTCTGCGGCGCGATCACCGAATATTCTGCCGAAAACCCGCAGATGCGCAGCAACCTGCAGAACATCCTGTTTTCCGAGGCGCGGGTGAGCGGCTTCAACATCTTCTCCTATACCGACCGTTTCGAGGACGCGCGCCGGCGGCTCGCCGGGCTTTATGCGAACGGGCAGCTGAAGATGCGCGAGCATGTGGTCGACGGGTTGGAAAACGCCGCCGAAGCTCTGCCGATGCTGTTCGAGGGTGGCAATTTCGGCAAGCTTCTGGTCCGGGTCTCCGACGAAGAGGGGCGGGGTTCCGGGCTGTAAGGGGCATTGCCAGCATCGAAAACCGGTGCAGCCCGGTGGCTTGGCTGCAATGATTGGCGAGATGTCTTGAGGGGGGACAGCTGATGACTATGGAAAAGACCGCATGGGCGTTTTTTGACGCTTGCGAAACCGGCAAGGGGTGGGAAGGATGCAAAGCCCATTGCCACCAGGGCGCGACATTCTCGGCCCAGGCCGACGCGCTGGCCGATGTGACCACGGTGGAAGGCTATGCCGAGTGGATGAAGGGCCTGCTGACTCCCATCCCGGACGGGCATTACGAGCTCAAGTCCTTCTCGGTCGATGAGGCGCGTGGCATCGTCACCGCCTTTGCCGTTTTCCACGGCACACATACCGTGGACGGCCCGGTGCCGGCCACCGGGCGGACTGTGGCGGCGGATTACGTCTATGCGATTGAGTTCGACGGCGAAAAGATCCGGCACATGACCAAAATCTGGAACGATGTGCATTCGTTGAAACAGCTCGGCTGGGCCTGACCGCTCGGGCCGGGGCGGAGCGGCAACCCCGATCCGTGCCCTGCCTTGCCCGTCTGCAAGACTCCTGCTGCCTTTCAGGCAACTATTTCGCTTGCGACATGCCCCTCCGGATGCCGGGCTTGCACCGGAGGGGCTTTTCTGGTCTCTGAGCGAAAAGCTGTAACGCAATCAGAGGGCGGGAATGGCGCAGACCTCAAAATCCAAGATTGCCGTCGCCGGGCTGGGCTATGTGGGGCTGTCGAACGCGGTGCTGCTGGCCGCGGATCACGAGGTCGCTGCGCTCGAGATAGACCCCGACCGCGTCGATATGGTGAGACGGGGCCTCTCACCGATAGAGGATGCGGAAATCTCCGATCATCTGGCCCACCGCGAGCTGGACCTGCACGCTACCACGGAACCGGAAGAAGCGCTGACGGGGGCCGAATTCGTGGTGGTAGCCACGCCCACCAATTACGACCCCAGCACCAACCATTTCGACACCTCCAGCGTCGAGGCGGTGGTGGCCCAGACCCGCAGATACGCGCCCGCCGCCACCATCGTCATCAAATCGACCATTCCGGTGGGATACACCAACCGGCTGAGGGCTGAAACCGGCTATCAGGGCATTCTCTTCTCGCCGGAATTCCTGCGCGAAGGCAAAGCGCTTTACGACTGCCTCCACCCATCCCGCGTAGTGGTGGGCGATCACGGGCCGGCAGCGCACCGCTTCGCCGAAATGCTGGTCGCCGCGGCCGAGAAAAAGGATGTTCCCACGCTTTTCACCAGCTCGTCCGAAGCCGAGGCGATCAAGCTTTTCTCCAATACCTATCTCGCCATGCGCGTTGCCTTCTTCAACGAGCTTGACAGTTATGCCGTGGCGCATGGGCTCAACACCCGCGAGATCATAGACGGGGTCAGCTTGGAACCCCGGATCGGATCGTATTACAACAACCCCTCCTTCGGCTACGGCGGCTACTGCCTGCCCAAGGACACCAAGCAGCTTCTGGCGAATTACAGGGCGGTGCCGCAAAACCTGATAGCCGCGATCGTCGAGTCGAACCGCACCCGCAAGGATTTCATCGCCGAGCAGATCATCACGCGGAAGCCGCGCGTGGTAGGGGTCTACCGGCTGGTGATGAAGGCGGGTTCGGACAATTTCCGCGACAGTTCTATCCAGGGGATCATGAAACGGATCAAGGCCAAGGGCATCGAATGCATCGTCTACGAGCCGGCGCTGGAGGGCGAGCACTTCTTCAATTCCCGCATCGAACGCGACCTCGCCGCCTTCAAGCAGGAAGCCGATCTCATCGTTGCCAATCGCGCAGCGGAGGATCTCGCGGACGTGATGCAGAAGGTCTATACGCGCGACGTCTTCGGCGTCGACTGACAGGGTCTGAGCATGGCCGGATTCGGCACGATCGACGCGGACCCGAGGC
>JAUIBJ010000459.1 GCA_030428025.1 Alphaproteobacteria bacterium | reverse complement strand
TACCTTCTGGCGCTCGTCGATCTCGAGGAGGGGCCGCGACTGCTGACCAACGTGCTGGGCGAGAGCGCCGGCATCGGCGATGCCGTCACGCTCGACTGGCGGGAGCGCCGGGATGCGCCGCCCGTGCCGGTCTTCCGCCGAGAGGCGGGTTGAGCAAACTTTCGCGTGGCCCCGCTTCCGGCGGCGCGCCGGCGGATGCGCAAGCCGGCGGCGTCGTCAGGTTTGCCGGCAAGCTGCAACACGGCCTCTGTTGACCGCCCAGGTGATGGCGATTATCGTTTCGACACCAAGGGTTACCAGGAAGGCCCCACCGCATGGCGGCGGCGGCAACCGGTCGGGCAGGGCAATGCGGAACGGCGGCTGATCCACCTTGTTCTGCCGGATTCGAGGGCCGTTTCGGGGCTCTGCCCGTTTCCCGGGGGCAGGGGGTGACTGGCCCGGACCGGCCGGAAGGGGCGGCTTTTTACGAGGGGATGACGGCGATGCCGGAACGACCATTCTTCCGGGCAGAGGACCGGGACATCCTGACGGGACAAGCCGTCTACGGATCCGATCTTCGGTTCGACGGATTGGCCCATGCGGTCTTCGTCCGATCTCCCCACGCGCATGCGGGTATCGTGAAGGTGGATGTCGCGCGGGCGAAGGCGGCGAAAGGCGTGCTCGCCGTTCTCACGTTCCGCGATTTCGCGGATTATGGCGTACTCACCTCGCTTGCGCCGTTTCCCAATCCCGATGGGTCCGCGGTTGAGGCGCCCGCCATGCATCCTCTCGCCGGGGAGGTGGCAAGATATGTGGGCGAGCCCGTCGTGGTGATCGTCGCATCGCGCCTCGAACTCGCGCGGGATGCCGCTGACCTGGTCGATATCGAATTCGAGGAACTGCCGGCCGCAATCGACGCCCGCGCGAGCGCGCGCGACGAGGCGCCGCGGGCCGACCCATCCAGAGCGTCCAATATCGTCGCCACCTACGCCCTGGGGGACCGGGCCGAAGTCGACCGCATCCTTGCCGCGGGTCACGAGGTGGTCAGGCTGAGCGTCAGGAACCAGCGTCTGGTTCCTGCCCCGATGGAGCCCCGCGTCGCGACCGCCAGTTTCGATGCCGCCTCGGGCGTCTTCACCCTTTACGCGGCCCTTCAGGCGGCGCATCTGGCCCGCAACCATCTGGCCGACGATTTCCTGCGCCAGCCGCGCGACAGGCTGCGCGTCGTCGTGCCCCGGCTCGGGGGCGGCTTCGGCGGCCGACTGCCGCTTTATCGCGAAGAGGCGGCGTTGCTGGTGGCGGCCCGCCTGACCGGGCGGCCGGTGCGGTGGACGGCTGACCGCACGGAACTGTTCCTGAGCGATTACCACGCCCGCGACCACGATTGCGACATGGAAGCCGCCTTCGCACCCGATGGCCGTATCCTGGGCCTTCGCACGAGGGATTTCGTCAATCTGGGCGCCTACGCCTCGTTTTTCGGGATTCCGATCAACACCTCGACGGGCAACCGCATCGTCGATGGCCCCTATCATATCCCGGCCACCGATCTGCAGGTGGATTGCGTTCTGACCAATACCGTGCCGATCGGGCCTTATCGTGGCGCCGGGCGCCCCGAGGTCGTGTTCCGGCTTGAGCGGCTGATGGATGTCGCGGCCCGGCGGCTGGGGCTCGACCCGGTGGAGATCCGTCGCCGCAACCTCGTGCCGCACGCCCTGATCCCCTTTTGCAACAATGCCGGCCAGGTCTATGACAGCGGCAATTTCGAGGCAGTTCTCGACATGGCCATCGGGGCGGCGGACTGGGACGGTTTCGCGGCGCGGCGGCAGGCCTCGGCCACGCGCGGCAAGCTTCGCGGGCGGGGCCTCTGCTATCATATCGACACCACAAGCGGCATGGACCCGTCCGAAACGGTGGTGATCCGGCCCGGCCCGGGCGGGGTCTTTACCATGCTCAGCGGCACGCAGGAAATGGGGCAATCCCTGACCATGACCTATTGCGGGCTGGCCGCCGGGATTCTGGGCGTGCCCGCCCAGCGGTTCACCGTCGTCCAGGGCGACACCGCGCAGGTCGAGGGGGGCGAGGGCAGCTACGGGTCGCGCTCGCTGTTCATCGGCGGATCCGCGGTCAGGGCCGCGGCCACGACGTTGCGAAACAAGATCCTTGAATGGGCGGCCCGGAACCGCGCCTGCGACCCCGCCGCGCTGAGGCTCGATGCCGACGGGATTTCCGGCCTGCCGGGTGGCCGCGCGATCCCGTGGGACGACGCCTTTGGTTCCGAAACCTTCCTTGAGCTGGAGGCGCGCGAGAGCTTCTCGGCTGGGTTCACCTTTCCGAATGGCTGTTACATCGTAGAGGTCGATATCGACCGCGGCACCGGCCACGTGCGCGTCGATCGCGTGATTGCCGTCGATGACGTCGGCACCGTCATCAACCCGACCGTGGTCCGCGGCCAGATCGTCGGCGGCATTGCCCAGGGACTTGGCCAGGCCCTTCTCGAAGAAGCGAGCTATGATCCGGCGACGGGTCAGCTGGTTGCGGGGTCGTTTCTGGATTACGCCATGCCGCGTGCGTCCGACATGCCCGACTTTGCCGTTCTGGAAGATCAGCGTTGGCCCACGCCCAACAATCCGCTGGGAGCGAAAGGCGCGGGGGAAAGTGGCGCGGTCGGCGCTCCGCCGGCGATTGTCGCGGCCGTGATGGATGCCCTGTCTGACTTCGGGGTGGAGGACATCCCGATGCCGCTTACGGCCGAAAAGATCTGGCGGGCCATGACCGGGGTGTGATCCACCGGGCGAGGCCCGGGCCGCCCGTGGCGCTATTCCGCCGCTGCGCGCCGTGTGTCGTGCCAGCCGCCATGGGCGCGCTTGTACAGCTCCAGCGCCGGCCAGATATGTGCATCGACAAGCTTGACCAGCTGTTCCTGATCGCCGTTTCTCAGCGCCTCGATGATCTGGGCGTGATCGCCGCGAGCCCGCTTCAGCCAGACCGGATCGCCGATCGCATAGCAGCGTATGCCCAGCGTTTCCGTCCATATCCGCTGCAGCATGTCCGAGAGATACTGATTGTTGGCGGCGTTGAAGATCGTGAAGTGGAACTCGTTGTTCAGACTGCAGACGCGCTGCAGTTCCTCGTTTTCCACGGCCGAGCTGAACTCGGCATGAATGGCTTCCAGCTTCTCCAGCAGGTCGTCCCCGGCTGGAAGGGCGATGCGCATCGCGGCCTCGCGCTGCAGGACCGAGCGCATTTCATAGATCTCGTCGACCTCGCGGGCCGAGAAGTCGCGCACCATCGCGCCCTTGTTCCGGCGCCGATTGACAAGGCCCATGTTCTGCAGATCGGCAAAGGCGGCACGGATCAGGTGTCGCGAAACGCCGAACCTTTCGCTGAGCTCCTCCTCGACCAGCCGTTCGCGCGGACGCAGCCGGCCAAAGATGATCTCTTCCTTGATCCACTGAACGACATCGGCCAGATCGGGGGCGGTTGCGGTGTCTTTTTCTTGTTTTTGCTGCGCCATCGGACGCCCCTTTTCGTTATCCAGTTCCTCTGCGGGCCCTTCGGCACGAGACCGAAAAATCGCCCTTTGCACCAGCCGGGTTCCGGTGGTCGAGAAAGTCGGGCCGCATAAACCAAACGCGATCCGGATTTGCAAGAACTCCGAACGCCAATTTGGGCGATTATTTCAACAACAATATTGTTGACAATTCATTAGCACTAATCAGAATGTATGAAAAGCCGTTTTGGAACGCAGCGGGTTCTCAAGGGCTCCAGCGGTCGGTTCGGACATGCGGAAACCCATGAGAGGCCGGGGGAGGGACACTTGCCAGAGACGCGTCGCATAGAGACGAATGGCTTCCAGACCAGCTACTTGGACACTGGTCCCAAAGGG
>JAUIBJ010000458.1 GCA_030428025.1 Alphaproteobacteria bacterium | reverse complement strand
TGCCCTCGGCCTCGCTGTCGCGACCGTCCTGGCGACCATGGGAACAGAGATCGTCGACTTCGTCATCACCCAGGTCAAGGCAATCATGAGCTGATCAGACCCATGCCGAGACCCCCGAAATTTACCAGAAGGAAGACCAACATGACCCTCGAAAAACTCCTGATATTCGGTTTCGCCCTTGCCGCCCTGTTCGCGATCACGACGGTCGGCACGAACATGATGAAGGACCGCGGTACCGCCAACGACGAGTTCAAGCAGGAAGTCGACGGCCTGAAGAATGCCGGGTTCTGAGCAACCCTGATCATCCGGTGGGACCGAAGCGATGACCCTTGAAAAGCTCCTGATCTTTGGCTTCGCGCTGGCCGTGGCCTCGGCGCTGACCTTCACCGCGACGAACATGGCGAAGGACCGCAAGCCCGACTACGACGGCTATCAGACAAAGGTCCAGGAAACGCTGGACAAGATGAAATGACCCGCCGGATGCATCATATCCTTCGCGCCCGCGTGACGCAGGCCATGATGCGCCGGCGGCGGGGTGCCATCGGGATCGAGGCGGTGCTGACCTTTCCGGTCCTTCTGGTCCTGTTCGGCGCCGTCGCGCAGATCATGATCACGGCGCAGGCGCGGGGCTACGTGGAAATGGCCGCCTATTCGGCTGCCCGCAGTGCTCTGGTCCACAAATGCCCGCCTTTCAACCTGACACAGGTTTTCAGTTCCCCCTTCGCGGCGGTGGCGGCGTTTCAGTGCCAGGATGAGCCGCAGAAATGGGAAGACGCCGCCCGCTGGGCGCTGATCGCCGCCTCGCCCACATCCGATTTCGCGCCGTCGCGAGGGGCTTGCCCGCAGATCCCGGCAGCGCAGCGCGTCATCACCGGCACGGGCAAGACCGGCGGCTATGACACGGCCGTGAGCAACAGCATCTGTTATGCGTTCGAGCCCGAGAACGTTCAGGTGACGGTTGAGTGGGTTCAGTCGGGTCTCAGCCTGCTGTCCAGTGCGAACTCCACCCCGATCCGGGCGAAAGTGCGGTTCAAGTACCCGCTCTCTACGCCCTTCCGCCGCTTCCTGATGGATGGCAAGCGCGGGGACGGCACCTATTGGCGCTGGGGCGAAGCGACCGTGGTGTTGCGATGACCGGCGCGCGCCTGAAATCTCTGATGACCCGCCGGCGCAGGGGGGCCGTGGCGCTGATTGCCGTCGCGGCGATGATCCCGATCTCGGCGATGATCGCGGCCAATGCCAATAGCGGCCAGATGGTAAACGAACGCCGTCTGGTGCAGGACGGGGCCGATGCTTTGGCCGCGATGCACGGCACCTGGACGGCGCGGTCGCTGAACATCCTCGCGATGAACAACGTGACGGAGACGCAGCTTCTGACCGTCGCCATCGGGTCCGAGGCACTGGCGGGCACCCTGACGGAAATCGGGATTGCGGTCGGCACGGTCAACGCGGCTATCGGCGCGCATATCGTTCAATACTGCAATACGGGCGAGGCGATATCGGCCGCGGCCTGTGCGGCGGTCAACGAACTCGTGGCCATCCCGGCCGATATCATCGGCCTCCTCGCCCTGAACATGCAGTTCCGATACCGGCCCGATCACGGCATGGATGTCGCCAACCGGTCGCTCCGCGCGATCGAAGGCATGAACCGCGCGATCATTGAACGCCTGCCCCGTGCGATGCGCGAGATCGGCACGGACTACGCGCGCGAAATGAGGATTGACGAGTTTCACTTCGCCGATCCCTGCGACAGCCCCGAGGCGAAGAACTGCCAGCGCACGAACAGCAATGACGGCATGGCCCTGCCGGTCGAGAAGGGCGGGGTCGAGACCTACATGCAGTTCTGCGCCGCGATGGACCGGGGGGCGCTGCCGGGCTACACGACCTTCCGCGCGCGCGGTTTCGGGGCCAGCGGCGGGCCGATGACAAAGGGCGGCAGCCGCAAACCCCATGTGCGCGATCACATCCAGGCGCTGACCCGGATCGACCGCCATCTGAAGACCTTCAAGGATTTCTACAAGAACGCCGTTCTCGTCGGTACGAACGGCATTACGAAGTTCCCGCAATGGGCCAACCTGCAGGGCCAGCAACGACGGCAGGACAACAGCTTTTTGCGCCGGTTCAACAACAAGCGCAATTCGCTCTGCTTCTTCGGCGGTACGCGGAACGGCATCCCGGCGCTTGGCCTTCTGCCGGTGATCGAGGCGCCGGTGCCGACCTTCTGGAAGTTGAAGGACATCCATCCTTTTGGGCTTCCCATCACCCAACCCGACAAGATGCCGGACGCCTTCCGCATCCTTGCGCTGGTGCAGAAGGACAAGGGCAGGCGGCTGGCCGCGCAGGTCCTGACCGAGGATGTGGACAGCCATTTCGGCTACGGGCAGGCCGGGGTCTACAACCCCGACGGCGCGGACATCTTTTCGCAGAACTGGCGCTACCGGCTGATGCCCGCCACGCGGATGGAGGACCCATCGCGAATGGCGGGGGATCTGAGACGGCAGGCGAAGTCGGCCTTTGGTCCCTTGGCGACGGCACTGTCCGCCGTCTCGGGCGCGGCGGGCTGGGGGCGGGTCAATGCGCATTGACCTGACCAGACGCCGCCGGGGCTCCGTCTCGCTTGAGGCGATCATGGCCATGCCCTTCGCCCTGGTCGTCATCCTTGCCACCCGCTACATCGCCGAAGGCATGCTGACCCGGCAGGAAGTCGCGGTTTACACACGGTCCAGCACGATTTCCGTCGCCGCCGCAACCGGTCCCGTATCCGGGTCGTGCAGCGCCGACCGGACCGCTATCGCGTCCAAGTCCGGCATCTCTCAATCCGTCAATGCAAGCTGCGCGCGCTACC
This sequence comes from Alphaproteobacteria bacterium, assembly GCA_030428025.1. Taxonomy (GTDB): domain Bacteria; phylum Pseudomonadota; class Alphaproteobacteria; order Rhodobacterales; family Rhodobacteraceae; genus Roseovarius. The sequence continues at coordinate 1,022 of JAUIBJ010000458.1, read as the reverse complement.
GCGCCGAAAAAGGGCTGTCGCGGGAAAAGCCGTTCTTCCGCGCGCTTAAGGATGGCGCGAAGGCATGGCCCCGGATCATCCGGGATGTGGAGATCAAGCGGCCCATTCAGGATGTGAAGGGCAGTGGCACCGGCACCTTCGTGATGGACAAGCCCGACTTCTTGACCGCGCAGGGGGCTGTCACCTCGAAACAGGCCTTCCTGATCCCCGAGATGACGTTCTGGGACCATGGCAAGAAACCGTTCAAGGCCGGCCATGACAAGGTGATCTGGCAGGCCCTTCGCCAACACGGAACCTATAAGCTTTTCCCGAAGGTGTTTCCATCATGGAACAGGTGACAATTCGTGCCGTCGCGACAGCCGTCGCGCTGTGTTTTGCCACCCCGGCCCTTGCCGAAACCCCGGTGGCCATCCAGACCTATTCGAACGATCTTGCGCTGCCGCCCGCCGCGGCCGCGGCGCGACTGAATGATGATCTCGGCGGTCTGATGGAGATCCGGAACGAGGGCGGCGCGCATTACATCGACTATGCCGGACTGGATACGCCCGAACCGCTTCGCCGTTTTCTGGGCCTGACATTCAGGGACTTGCCGCCCGAAGTTTATGCCCCGGGCGTGCCGATCAATCTCAGCCTTGCCTTCCTGCCCGATGGAGAGGGCTCAACGGCGCGCCTGATGATCAGCGGCCCGGAATTCGGCGGGGCGGAAGCGGCCCTTCCGGGCCTGCCTGACGGGGCCAGCGTTCTTATGTCCTCTGTCTCGGGTGACTGCGCCGGGCAGGCGGTTCTGTCGCAGCCGGGACCGCCGGACAAGGCCGCACCCGACTATGTCGCGCGCCTCGTCAATGAAGGTTTTCAGGTCACGGATGCCTCGGATGACGACACGTCGTTTTTTGTCGGATACCGACCGGGCTGTTCGGTTTTCCTCTATTTTCAACCCGATCCCGCCGGGCAGGACCGCTCGACCGTGGTGATGAATTTTCAGGAGGAATGATGCGCAGTCTTTTCTATTTCCTCGCGGCGAT
>JAUIBJ010000457.1 GCA_030428025.1 Alphaproteobacteria bacterium | reverse complement strand
CCCGGCCACCGTCGCGAAACCGCTGGCCCGGGCGGGGCCGAGAGGGCGCGCCATGGGGCGCCGCCCGCACTACGATCCGGTAACCGGTGGTCGACAGATGCGCCGCCTCACCACCCGCGTCGCGGCCCGTGCGCGCCCGCAGATCGGCCCAGAGCGTGCCCAGCACGACCCAGCTCTCGGTCCAGCCGCCGGCCCCGTCGGGCACCCGGTCGGCCTCTTCCAGCACCAGCCGCCGGTTGAGCATGAAGCGGCTCGTCATCGCACCCCTCCCATGTGCAGCCGCAGATCGCGGTAACGCTCGATCAGGCTCGTCACGCCGAAGGGCATGCAGCCCCCGCCCAGGGAGGTTTCGTGCCGGTACTCATAATAATGGGCGGCCAGCAGCAGCACCGCCTGACCCAGATCGGCCGGCAACTCGCCCCATCCCGCCCCCATCCCGGCGGTGAAGGACAAAACCGCGCTGCCCCCGGTGGGAATGGCGGGCAGCAGGCTGCCCTTGGGCCGCAACGCCGGGCGATGGGTATGCTCTTCCAGCCGGTAGGTGGCGGGATCGACGGTCACTTCCCCGCCGTCGCGGTCGCGCAATACCAGCCCGGTCAAGGCGGTGACCGGCGAGACCGGCAGTACCTGCCCCTCCGGATCGCGCCACCAGCTCACCGTCCAGGTGAAATCGCGGGCGATCAGTACCTTGCCGGTGCGGGCCTCGATCGCCGAGACCGCCGCCCGCAGAAAGCTCTCGAGCACCGGGTCCTGAACGTCTCCGTCCGAAAATCCCGTGCCGAGGCGCAGGTGCGCCTTGAACTCGTCGAGCGGAAGCGCGGCCAGCGGCACCGCAGTATCTTCGATCAATATCATGGACTTACTCCAGGAAACTCCGGGCCCCTCCGCATGAGCGGGGCACGCGTGGCGCGCAAGATCCGGTCGGAGGGGATGACCGGCCCCCGCGCTTGGCCAGGCCGACCCGCGCGCACCCCGGGCGAGGGCAAGACGCCCCCGCCCGTTCGCCCCGCCTTACGACAGGCCGAATTTCAGCAGCTTGATCGCCGCGAAATCGCTCACGTCGCCCCCCACGCGCTTGGTGGCATAGAACAGAACATGCGGCTTCGCGCTGAACGGATCGCGCAGCACCCGCAGGTCGGGACGCTCGGCGATGGTGTAACCGGCCCTGAAATCGCCGAAGGCGATGGCCATGGCGTCAATGGCGATATCCGGCATGTCCTCGGCGATCAGAACCGGATAGCCCAGAAGGCGCGCAGGCTCACCCGCGGCCAGACCGTCCGACCACAGGAAGCGGCCATCATTGTCCTTCAGCTTGCGCACCGCGCCGGCGGTCTTGGAGTTCATCACGAAGGTGCCGTTCGCGCGATACTGCGCGCCCAGGCCATAGACCAGGTCGATGATCGACTCGCCGCCGTTGAAATCGCCGTCCACGCCGGTGGGCACGTAACCGATGCTGTCCCAGGCCCAGACCGCATTGTCCACCGCCGGATGGGTCAGGAAGCCCGTGGGTTTGTCCACCCCGTCGCCGTTGATAAAGGCGTCGGCCTCGGCGCGGGCGAACTTGTCGGCGATCCTTCCGGCCAGCCAGGTCTCGATATCGAAGGCGCTGTCGTCCAGCAGGCGCTGGCTGGCCTTGGGCAGCGCGCTCAGCTCGTGCAGCGGAATGGTGATCCGGTCGATGGTGGGCGTGCCGGTCTCGGTCACGCTGCCGCTCTCGGTGGCCCAGCCATGGCCCACGTCGGAATGGTCGATCAGCACGTCATAGGACGTGGATTCGACCTGCACCACATTGGCGATCGCGCGGATCGAGGCGGTCGAGGCCAGCGTGCTCTTGATCACGTCCGCGGTCTGCGGATCGACCAGATAGCCGCCGTCGCCCGCCACCGCGGTGCTCATCGCCTTGCCTTCCAGTTCCAGACCGCGCAGCCCGTCATCGTCGCCAGAGCGCAGATAGGCGTCGAAGGCCTTCTGATGCGGCGCCTCGCCGGCGGCGGTGGCGGCCAGAACCGGGCGCTGCGCCCCGGCGGATTTGCGTTCCAGTTTCGTCATCTCATCTTCCTGCTGTTGAAGTCTCTGTTGAATGTCGGCCCGAAAGCCCCTGAATTCGCACATGAAACCCGCCACGGCGGACTTCACCTCGGCCACCGGAGACAGATCTTCCCCGGCCCGAGAATTTGCCTCGGTCTTGCTCATCGCTCTTCCTGTTGCTTGAGGTCGTGGTCGACGCGTCCTAGGTCCGCGCCATCTCCCGGCGCGCGTCCTCGAAGGCCGTCGCCAATTCACGCAAGGCATCGCGGGCCAGGTCCTCGCCCTTGGCCCCCACCCGCGCACTGGGCAGCATCGGGAAGGTCACCAGCGACACCTCCCAAAGCTCCAGTTCCCGCAAGAGCCGCCGGCCCTTGTCGTTCTTCGCCGCCGTCACCGTGCGATAGCCAATGCTCAGCCCGTCGATGGCCCGCGCCGCAATCAGCGCGGCCGCCTCCCGTGCGCGCGCCACGCTGTCCAGCAACCGGCCCTTGACGTAAAGGCCCCTGTCGTCTTCGCGCACCTCGTCCCAGACGCCGATGGGCTGCGCCGGGTCGTGCTGCCACAGCATCTTCACCTGCCGCCCTTCCGCCCTCAGCCGCGCCAGCGATTTGGCATAGGCCCCCTTCTCGACGATGTCGCCGCCCCGGTCCTGATCGCCGAAGAGGCTGGCATAGCCTTCGATCACGCAGCCGTCCGTCACCGCCAGATCGTCTTCGAACCGGCAGAACTTGCGCTCCAGTTGCCAATCCAATTCCATTTCGTCGTCCTTTCGTCTCCGCCTGCCGGGGACACGCCCGGCGCTCCGTTTTCCCTTCAGGGGGCTGCCGTCACCAGGGGCAGAACCGCCTGCGTCACCAGCGCCGCCGCCACCCCGTAGACCGCCAGCCACAGCCGCCGCTCCAACCTCTCCAGCGCCCCCTCGATCTTCTCCAGCCGGTGCGTCAGCGCGTCATGCTGCAGCTTGAACACCTTCTCCTGCGCCTGAAGCCGCAGCGCCGGGGCGCATTCGAACGCTTCGAACCCGTATCGGGCGCCGCCACGCTCATCCGGCATCCGCGCGCTCCTCCTCGGCCAGGGCCGGCAGGCCCAAGAGCGCCCTCTTCTCGGCCTGGGTCAGGAAATCGGCCCCGGCCACCCGCGCCCACTGCGCATCCCGCTCGGCGGCCAGCGCCGGCACCTGGTCCAAATCGGGTTTCAGTTCGGTGGCCTCGCCGGTGAACCCCGACAGCCACTCGCCCACACCCGCGGCCACCCGTGCCGCCAGCGGCAGCACCGTCAGCCGATAGAAGGCCCGGTTCGCCTCCTGATAGTTGGAATAGGTGGCGTCGCCGGGGATCCCCAACAGCATCGGCGGCACTCCGAAAGCCAGCGCAATCTCGCGCGCGGCACTTTCCTTGGTCTTCTGGAATTCCATGTCCGACGGGCTGAACCCCATCGGCTTCCAGTCGAGTCCGCCTTCCAGCAGCATCGGCCGGCCGGCATTGCGCGCGCCCTGATGATGGCTTTCCATCTCGCTCACCAGCCGGTCATACTGATCGGCGCTCAGCGTGCCCTGCCCCTCGGCCCCGCGATAGACGATCGCGCCGGAAGGCCGCGCGGCATTGTCCAGAAGCGCCTTCGACCAGCGCGAGGCCGAATTATGCACATCCACCGCCTGCGCCGCCGCCTGCAACGCAGACAGCCCGTAATGGTCGTCCTGCGGGTGAAAATTCTTGATGTGGCAGACCACCGCCGGCCCCTCGCCCAGATCGAACCGGTGCCGGCGCCCGCCCACGGCATATTCATAGCCCACCGGCCAGCCATCAGCCCCGGGCACCACGCTCATCCGGTCCGAGCGCAGCACATG
>JAUIBJ010000456.1 GCA_030428025.1 Alphaproteobacteria bacterium | reverse complement strand
GGAAGACGGCCTGCGCTTCGCCATCCGCGAGGGCGGCCGCACCGTGGGCTCGGGCGTCGTCAGCAAGATCGTCGAGTGATCGGAGACGTTCCCGGCAACGCGTCGGGTGCCTTATCAAAATCCGACAAGGGCGCCGCATTGGCGCCCTTTTCTTTTCAATTGGACCGGGCAAGACTGTCGGCACCATATCGAAAGACAACCCATGCCCGTTCCCTTCCCGCATCCAAACCGCGCCTATCCGCTGACCTTTCCCGACGGTTCCGGACATGCCGGCGTCGTCTTCATCAACGCCGTCGTGGACCATCCGCGCATTCAGGCGGGCGATTACAGCTATGCCAGCGCCTACGATCCGCCCCGGGACTGGGCGTCGCGGCTGGCGCCCTATCTGTTTCCGCATTCGCGCGAGCGGCTGATCATCGGCCGGTTCTGTCAGCTTGCCGACGGCGTGGTTTTCATCACCGCTTCGGCCAATCACCGGCGCGACGGATTTTCCACCTATCCCTTCGCGGTTTTCGAGGGCGATTTCCGCCCGACGCGCCCGTCAATGCCGGAACTGGCGGGACCGGACACGGTGCTGGGTCACGATGTCTGGCTGGGCAAGGATGTGCGAATCCTGCCCGGGGCACGGCTTGGCAACGGGGTGATCGCCAGTGCGGGCGCGGTGGTGCGCGGTACGGTGCCGCCCTATTGCGTGGTCGCCGGAAACCCGGCACAGGTTGTCAAGCGTCGCTTCGACGAGGCCACCGTCGCGCGCCTGCAGGAGATCGCCTGGTGGGACTGGCCGATCGGCAAGATCCTGGCTCATGAGGCCGCGATCTGCGGCGCCGACCTGGCGGCTCTGGAATGGGCCGCCGGGCTCTGAAAGGGTGCGGACGACGGGTGGCGGACACCGGTCGCCCGCGCCGCAATTTCGGTGAGAAAACGGGCGCAAATCAGGCTTGAACTTTGGCAGGTGTTGCCGTAATCGGGGGAACGCTTGCGATAGGGGTATAGCTCAGCTGGTAGAGCGACGGTCTCCAAAACCGTAGGTCGCGGGTTCGAGCCCTGCTGCCCCTGCCAACCTTCCGGACATCATGCGATGCAGCCCGCCCGCCGCGGGGGGATGCGCATCGGCCCCTCGATGGCCGCTTGCCGTGATTCGGATTCGCCTTGCTTTTGCCTCAAATCCCCGGGGCCTCAGCGCCCGCTTTCGGTGGCTTGGTTTCCTGCCCGGAAACGATTTTTCGACCTTGTTTTTACTGTTTCCCGAATTGAGGCCGAAACCGGGCCGAATTGCGGTGCGCCTCATTTCGGCCCGGGTTTCGCCACTTTTTCGCCACAATTGAACCACAGAAAAACCCCGTTCCCGGTCGTGGTCACAATGTTGCCAGTATCGGGGGCAGGCGTGGGGGCGCTAGAGTTGTTTGAATGAGTGCTGCCATGACCAAGTATGTCGTTGTCTCAAAGCCGAACCCGCACCTGCCCCACGATTCCGTCGAGCTGCAGAGCCCTCCGCCGGCGGATGCAATTACTCCCGAGATTGCCGAGAAGAATGCCGAACTGATCATCGGCCGGCTGATGCGCGAGATGGAACGCCCCTGCGTCGAGGCCGAAACCCCGACCCGGGACGTATCTGCCGAGGCCCGGCCGGCGCCAGCCGCGCCGGAAACGCCCGCGCCCGCCCCTGCCCGTGAGCCGGAGGCCCGCGCAGAGGCACGCATCGCCTGCCCGCCGCGCGACGATGTGGAGGCCAATATCCGTGCCGCGCTGAACGAGGACAATGATTTCGAACCCGAGGCGGTTGCGGACCGCCGCCGCGCCACCCGGTTGCGCTTTGCTGCAATCGGCGCACTGATCGTCGCCACGGTGCTCTGGCCCGTGCTGATGGGGGCGGTGGCGCTGGTTCTGGTCTGGCTGGCGGTGCTTACCGCCATGACGCTGCGCCGCGCCGTGGCGAACGGCCGCTGGCAGCGGTTCGCCGCCAGGCATCCGAAGACGGCAGAGAGCCTGCGCCGCACGGCCGACCGGATCGCGCTCCGGCTGGACCGGGTGCTCGACCTGCTGCCGGCCCACTGGGCCGAAAGCCTGGCCCTGCCCGATCTGTCGCAGCCCGTCCGCCACGAGGCGCGCAGCTGAGGCCACGCAATACGGCGGCCCGACCCGTGAACAGGGCCGTCCGGCCACACCCCGCCCGTCCCAACGGGCGGGTCTGCGTCTCTGCCCTTGAATTCGGCCCGTTCCGGGCGTATGTCCGGCCGACACGCGAAACAAGCATCGGGCACCCCAGAACATGGCCACCACCAACCCGCTTCAGTTCATCCAGCAGGTCCGCTCGGAAATCGCCAAGGTGGTCTGGCCCACCCGGCGCGAGGTGTTCCTGACGACCGTGATGGTGTTCATCATGGCCACGCTGACGGCGATCTTCTTCGCGCTGGTCGACCTGCTGATCCGCACCGGATTGCAGGGCATTCTGGGCCTCTTCGGCTAAGGCGGGAAAAAACCGCCTCCCGCCCTTGATTTCAGGGGAAATCGGCGGTAGGTGAGCCGACACTCCGTTACATGGCGCGCGGCGATTCGTGTTGCGCGCCGCTTTTTGTTCCGGAGGCTTCGGGGCCAAGCCCTTGAAGGTAAGGAAATATCCGGTGTTTTCCGGGCTTGACAGGATTTGATTCGACAATGGCGAAACGGTGGTACTCGGTCAGCGTCCTCTCGAATTTCGAGAAGAAGGTCGCCGAGCAGATCAGACAATCCGTTTCCGATCAGGGGCTGGAGGACGAGATCGACGAGGTTCTCGTGCCCACCGAAGAAGTGATCGAGGTGCGCCGCGGCAAGAAAGTGACCGCCGAGCGCCGTTTCATGCCCGGCTACGTGCTGGTGCATATGGAAATGTCGGATCAGGGGTACCATCTGATCAACTCGATCAACCGGGTTACCGGGTTCCTGGGCCCGCAGGGCCGGCCGATGCCGATGCGCGACGCCGAGGTGAACACCATCCTCAACCGCGTCCAGGAAGGCGAGGAGGCGCCGCGCACGCTGATTTCCTTTGAGATCGGCGAGAAGGTGAAAGTCAACGACGGCCCGTTCGAGGATTTCGACGGCATGGTCGAGGAAGTGGACGACGACAACCAGCGCCTGAAGGTGATGGTGTCGATCTTCGGCCGGGAAACCCCGGTCGAGCTGGAATTCACGCAGGTCACCAAGCAGGCGTGATCCTACGGGATCGCGGCTGTCCCGGGTTCGACCCGGGACCTCGTGGACAGGCGGCGCGGAGATCCCGGATCGGGGTCCGGGGCTGCGAAGAGCGTGGAAGGCGAGGGCATCGCGATGCCCGGACCGGACCACACAACATCAAGGCCGATGGGCGCGCCCGGACGCCGTTGGAAGAAGGAGAGGCCAGATGGCCAAGAAACTCGCAGGCAAGATGAAGCTGCAGGTGCCTGCCGGTCAGGCGAACCCGTCCCCGCCCGTGGGGCCGGCGCTGGGCCAGCGCGGCATCAACATCATGGAATTCTGCAAGGCGTTCAACGCCAAGACCCAGGACATGGAGCCGGGCGCCCCGTGCCCGACCGTGATCACCTACTATCAGGACAAGTCCTTCGAGATGGACATCAAGACGCCGCCGGCGTCCTACTACCTGAAGAAGGCCGCCAAGCTGAAATCCGGCTCCAAGACGCCGGGCCGGGATTCGATCGCCACCGTGAGCCCCAAACAGCTTCGTGAGATCGCCGAGGCCAAGTGGAAGGACCTCAACGCAAACGACGTCGAAGCCGCCATGAAGATCATTCAGGGCAGCGCGCGGTCCATGGGCATCGAGGTGAAGTAAGATGGCAAAGCTTGGAAAACGTATCCGCGCTGCCCGCGAGGCCTTCGACGGCAAGTCGAACGTGACGGTCGAGGA
>JAUIBJ010000455.1 GCA_030428025.1 Alphaproteobacteria bacterium | reverse complement strand
GCTCGTAGATGCAGGTCTTGAAGCCCAGACGGCTCGCCGCGACAGAGAGCATCCGGCCCAGCTGGCCGCCGCCCAGGATGCCGATCACGGCGCCGGGGACAAGCGGCTCAGTCATCCTCCGGCTCCTCGGGGATCGAGGCCGACAGAGCCGCCCGCCAGGTCTCCAGCCGGTCGGCCAGCGCTGGGTCGGAAATGGCCAGTATCGCCGCCGCCATCAGCCCGGCATTGGCCGCACCCGCCTCGCCGATGGCCATGGTGGCCACCGGAAAGCCCTTCGGCATCTGGACGATGGAATACAGGCTGTCGACGCCCGACAGCGCCCGTGTCTGCACCGGCACGCCGATCACCGGCAGGCGGGTCTTCGACGCCATCATGCCGGGCAGATGCGCGGCCCCGCCGGCACCCGCAATGATCACCTGCAGGCCACGCTCGACGGCGCTCCGGCCATATTCCCATAACCGGTCGGGCGTGCGGTGGGCCGAGACGATCCTCGCCTCGTAAGGCACTAGCAGCGCGTCGAGGCTCTCGGCCGCACGTTTCATGGTGGCCCAGTCCGACTGGCTGCCCATGATGATCCCTACGCGAATGTCGCTCATCCTGCCCCGCCCTCTCGAAAGGAAGGCGCACTATACCCAGACTCGGGCGCTACGCAATGATGTCGGGGTAAAGCCTGTCCTCGATCCAGGCGATGCGGTCCTTCAGGCGAAGCTTCTGCTGCTTCAACCTGCGGATGGTCAGCCGGTCGCTGGCCGGGTTTTCCTCCAGCGCCTGGATCGCGGCATCGAGATCCCGGTGCTGGCGGCGGAATTCCTCAAGTTCCACGCGCAGCACCTCGTCAGACTTCATCGACAGATCTCGATACATGTTCATCGGCGCTGATTCTCCCCTGACGGACAGGCACCTCAGACTAGCGCCAAGCCGCGCATTCGCAAAGCCCTTGCGCCGATGCACACCCGACACCATATTTGGCCAAGCCGGGCCGCCGCAAACGGGGCCTGGCCAGAACGGACGGTCGCTTAATCGAGAAGGACGCACCGATGACAAAGCTTTCCCTGGGGTCTCACCCCTATATGCTGGGCTTCGAACAGCTCGAGCGGATGCTGGAACGCAGCGCGAAATCCGGCAACGAGGGTTACCCACCCTTCAATATCGAGCAGACGTCGGAAAATTCCTATCGCATCACGCTGGCCGTGGCCGGGTTTGCCGAGAGGGATCTCTCGGTCACGCTCGAAGACCGCCAACTGGTGATTCGCGGACGTCAGAGAGACGAGTGCGACAATCGGGTCTTTTTGCATCGGGGTATCGCCGCGCGACAGTTCCAGCGGTCGTTTCTGCTGGCCGACGGTGTCGAGGTGGGCGAGGCAGTGATGGAAAACGGCCTGCTTCATGTCGACCTCATGCGAGCGCAGCCGGAAACGGTGGTGCAGACCATCCAGATCAAGAAGGGATAAGCGATATGGATACCAGATACGACATCGGTGCCGACGAAAGCCGGGCCATCGTCTATGTCCGCCCGGTGAAGGTGGACGAATTGCCCGAGGACGTGCGCCAGCAGGCCGGCGGGCTGGATACACTCTATGCCGTGCACAATGCGGACGGAGAACGTCTGGCGCTGGTGCGCGACCGCAAGCTGGCCTTCATCCTGGCCAAACAGCACGACATGGTGCCCGTCACGGTGCACTGATACAAACAGGGCGGCGTCATGGCCCGCACCCGTGCGGGCCGCTGCCTGTCCGAATATTCGCGATGCTGTCATGCGCAAGCGGTGGCAACGCATCAGTGGGATTCCTCCGCCTCCCGGCGACTGCCCTGAAATCACACACTCCCGTATGGCCAAGCCTCTTCGCGCCTGTCATATCTGGCGCCGATTTTTGGATAGCACCTAACAGAGGCCCCATGACCCGCATCATTTCCGCCCTTTCCGAGGTTTCTGACCGCTACCGGGCACTGTTCGTCGATCTCTGGGGCTGCGTGCATAACGGTGTGACCGCCTACCCGGAGGCCGTCGCGGCATTACGCCAGTACCGCAGGACCGGTGGCAAGGTGGTGCTGGTGACCAATTCTCCCCGGGCCCGGCCCCGGGTGGAACGGCAATTGAAAACCTTCGACGTGCCCGAGGATTGCTGGGACGCGCTGGCCACCTCCGGCGACAGCGCGCGGGCGGCGATGTTTCGCGGCGCGGTGGGCCGGAAGGTCTATTTCATCGGTCAGGATCAGGATCTGAAATTCTTCGAGCCCCTGCAGATCATCGACAATCCGGTCGAGATCACACGCGTGCCGCTCGAAGAGGCCGAGGGCATCGTCTGCACCGGCCCGTTCGACCCTTCGGCCGATCTTCAGGCCTCGCGCCCCGATCTTCTCTATGCCAAGCAGAAGGGCCTGAAGCTGCTCTGCGCCAATCCCGACATCGTGGTCGACCGGGGCGAATTGCGCGAATGGTGCGCGGGCGCGCTGGCGCGGCTCTATACCGAGATGGGCGGCGAGAGCCTCTATTTCGGCAAGCCGCATCCGCCGATCTACGATCTGGCGCGGCGCCGTCTCGCGGCCCTGGGCGAGGATATCTCCTCCCACCGGATCCTTGCCATCGGCGACGGCGCCCATACCGACATCGCCGGCGCAATGGGTGAGGAAATCGACAGCCTGTTCATATCCGGTGGGCTGGCGGCGGAAGCGACGAAAACGTCGCACCAGCCCGATCCGGAGGCCCTAAAGGATTATCTTGACAGCGAAAAAGTCGCCCCCACCTATGCGATCGGGCGGCTGCGCTGACGAAAAACCACTTGATTTTCTGCACCCGCGAAGTAATTAAGTTGCCAGAGTCGGGCAAAATCCGCCCGAAAATTACACGCCCGCTGACCTCGGAGGGTCGAATGTTGGATAACCTGCCGCGCGGAACCATCACCATCGAGGAAATCGAGATGGGCATGACGCGCCACCTGCAGAAAGTGGTGACCGACGAGGATATCGAGATGTTCGCGCAGGTCTCGACCGACCGCAACCCGGTGCATCTGGACGACGATTATGCGCAGGACACGATCTTCGAGGGGCGCATCGCCCACGGCATGCTGACGGCCGGACTGATTTCGGCGGTGATCGGCGAGCAGCTTCCCGGCCACGGCACGGTCTATATGGGCCAGACGCTCAAATTCCTCGGCCCCGTCCGCCCCGGAGACATGGTGCGCGCAGAGGTGGAGGTGATCGGCATCGACCACGCCAAGCGCCGGGTCCAGCTTGACTGCCGCTGCACGGTCAACGGCAAGAAGGTGCTGATCGGCGAGGCCACGGTGCTTGCCCCCTCGGGCAAGTTCGACTGATCCGGACGACCTTTGCTCCCACTTGAAAAACGGTCGCGGCCACGCACCTTGAAAGGACGGGCCGGGATCGTGCTATGATGGGCGCCCGCAGAGAGGGAGGACAAGACATGGATGCCATGCAGACCACGCAATATGCGCGCGCCCTGCTGAATGCGCACGGAGACAAGGCCGCGGTGGAAGCGGCCCGCCGCATGCGCGCCTGCGAAGAGGCGGGCAAGCCCGAGGAGGCGGAGGACTGGAAGAAAATCCGCCTCGCCATCAGCGAGATGCGCGGCCCCAATCAGGGTTGAGCACCCGGTCAAGCTCTGCATAGGTGGCAAGGCCGAACTCGGGCTCCATCGTCTCGCGCCAGCGCGCCGCATAGGTTCTGCGGATGGCATCCGGAACCTTGGCGCCCGCCTGCCCCTTGTCGACCTTCGAAGCGGATCCCCCCGGCGGCAGACCGCAGGCGGCATCCCGCGTCTGGCGCACCAGGTGGTCGTCGAACTGGCGGGGATGGCGCTTCATGAAGGCGAACTCCGCCTGCCGCGTTGCGATGCTCCGCGTGAGCGCGTCATAGCCGCCCATGAACAG
>JAUIBJ010000454.1 GCA_030428025.1 Alphaproteobacteria bacterium | reverse complement strand
ATAAAGCTCTCGCAATCCTTCCACCGAAAACCCGATCTCGCGAAACAGTGCGATCCAGTCGGCGAAGGTCAGCGAGAATTCGATCCCGCCCGGGTCGATCTCCACCGCCGTCCAGTCCGTGCGCCCCATCCCCCGGTAGGGGCGATGCAACACCCGTTCGCAGGCGGCGCCGTTCAGCGGCGTCGTCATGACCACGAAGGCATGATGACCGAGAAACACCACCCGCCCGCCTGGACGCAGCACGCGCCAGGCCTCGCGCAGCCAAAGCGCCGGGTCGCACCAGATCGCGGCCCCGTATTCGGAAATGGCGAAATCGAAGCTTTCCGCCTCGAAGGGCAGCGCCTCGGCATTGCCTTCGTGAAAGGCGATCTCGGCGCCATGCTCCCGGGCGAGCCGCCGCGCGGTGGCCAGTTGCTCCGACGATACGTCGATCCCGGTCGCCCTGGCGCCCCTCCGCGCCATCCAGCCCGAGACATAGCCGGTGCCGCAGCCCAGTTCGATCGCGTCCATGCCCGCCATGTCCTTCGGCAGCATCGCCAACTCTGCTTCCGGTACTTCCCAGATGCCCCAGAAGGGCGCCTCGCTCGCCCAGGCCTTCTCGCCCGACGCGACCCAGTCCGCCGCCATGGCGTTCCAGTGATCGCGGTTTATTCCGACATGCTCATCCATGCCGGCCAGCCTAGCCGCGCCGGGACCCGTGACAAGCGAAATCGCCGCCACCTGCGTAACCGCGCACCCATTCCCTTCGCCAGCGCAGGAAAACCGCTCTTGCCGCACAGTCAATCGACGCCATACTGGAGGCCAGGCCAGAAAGGAGCCAGCCATGCACAAGCTTCAGGTTCAGGGCGTGCACCACATCACGCTCACCGGCGCCGACCGGCAATCGTCCATCGACTTCTGGGAAGGGGTGCTGGGCATGCCCTTCATCTTCGACCAGCCCAATCTGGACGACCCCGACGAGGGGCATCTCTATTTCGATCCGGGCGACGGGCGGCTGATCACCATCTTCACCAACGAGAAACGCGCCCCCGTGCACACTCGCACCCCCACCGATCCGGGCTGCGTGCATCACATCGCCTTCAATGTCAGCCACGCGACCTTTTCCCAGGTGGCCGAGCGGCTGGAGGCACGCGGCATCCCCCATTCGGGTCCGAAGGACCGGGGCTTCATGGACTCGATCTATTTCAAGGATCCTCTGGGCCTTCTGATCGAACTGGCCTGCTATCGTTTCGAACCGCCCCGCGGCTGTTCCCATGCCGACGTGATGATCGAGGCGCATCGCGACCGGGTGGCGCTCGGCGATTACAACATCCAGGAAAAGCACCTCGCGCATGCGATCGAGGCACTGGTGCAGCGCACCCAGCCCAGCCTGTCGGGCGACCGTGACCCGAAGAACCCCTACTGAGCAAGTCCGCCCCGAGCCCGACCCGTGATTGACTTTCACCGCCGCCACACGACCGGCAAGCGGTCCCGGCTCGGTACCGGGACAGGCTCACCCCATCTGATAGCCGGGCGTGGACTTGGAAATCGCCTCTTCCTCCTCGCTCATCCCCTCGGGAATACCCTCGAAGAGCGGCGTGGTGAGATAACGTTCGCCCGTATCCGGCAGCATCGCCAGGATGACCGTTCCGGGCTCCGCCGTCTCGGCGATCTGCATGGCGATGGCGAATGTCGATCCGCCTGAGACGCCCGTAAAGATCCCCTCGTGCGCCGCCAGCTTCCTGGCCCAGGCGATGCCGTCCGGCCCCGCAACCGGGATCAATTCGTCGTAATATTTCTTGTCGATGGCCTCCTGCAGAACCAGCGGGATGAAATCCGGCGTCCATCCCTGAATGGGGTGCGGCTCGAAAGCCGGGTGGCTGGCCGCAGGTTCGCCCCTCTCGTTGCGCTCCTGCGCGGTGCCGCTCGACACGAGCGCGGCATTGGCCGGTTCCGACAGGACGATCTTCGTCTCTGGCCGCTCCTTCTTCAGCACTCGGCCGATGCCCGACACTGTACCGCCGGTGCCATAGCCGGTGACAACATAGTCCAGCCGGTGCCCGGCAAAATCGCCGACGATCTCTTGCCCGGTGGTGGCTTCGTGGATGTCGGCATTGGCCTTGGTCTCGAACTGATGCGCCAGGAACCAGCCGTTCTGTTCGGCCAGTTCCACGGCTTTCCTGTACATGCCGAAGCCCTTCTCGGCCTTGGGCGTCAGCACGACCTTGGCGCCCAGCATCCGCATCAGACGCCGGCGTTCGATGGAAAAGCTTTCCGCCATCGTGACCACCAACGGATAGCCCTTGGCGGCACAGACCATCGCCAGCCCGATGCCGGTGTTGCCGCTGGTGGCCTCCACCACCGTCTGGCCGGGCTTCAGCGTACCGTCGCGCTCGGCCGCCTCGATGATGCTGATCGCCAGCCGGTCCTTGACCGAGGCGGCCGGGTTGAATGCCTCGGCCTTGACATAGACCTCCACCCCTTCGGGGGCGAGGTTGTTCACGCGGATCACCGGCGTGTCGCCGATCGTGTCCACCACGCTGTCATACAGCTTGCCGCGCCCCTTGGTGGTGCGCGTTCCGTCCTTGGCCATGTCGGTCTCCCTTCCGCGATATCGTCGAGTCGGTGGCAGCCTAGCACGGCGCTCGCGGGCGTGTCGTCTTTTCTCCGCACCGGGTTTGGAACGGCGTTCGGTGCAGCCATGCACAAAGGCGGATCGTTTTCCCGCCATTGCGCGGCGTCCCCGCCGTGGCCTATCTCTGCCGCAAGCACTCACGGAAAGGCTCCTGCCATGACTAACCCCGTCCATCCCGCCGCCCGCATCGGGCATGTCCACCTGAAAGTGGCCGATCTCGACCGTGCCATCGGTTTCTATTCCGATGTGCTGGGCTTCGAGCTGACACAGCGCTACGGCCCAGGCGCCGCGTTCCTGTCGGCGGGCGGCTATCACCACCATATCGGGTTGAACACCTGGGAGTCGCTGGGCGCCACGCCGCCGCCGCGCGGCCATACCGGGCTCTACCACACCGCCTTTCTCTATCCCGACCGGGCGCAGCTGGCCGATGCGCTGCGCCGGGTGGTCGCGGCCGGCATCCCCATCGAGGGCGCAGCCGACCACGGGGTGAGCGAGGCGATCTATCTTTCCGATCCCGATGGCAACGGAGTGGAACTTTACCGCGACCGCCCGGAAGAGGAATGGCCGCGCGACACGAAGGGCAATCTGGCCATGTGCAATGAACCGCTCGACCTCGATGCGCTGCTGACAGAGGCACCCTGATCCCGCCTGCCGCACCGGCGATCATTGCGATACGATCCCACCGCCCTATCTCGTTCCTCAGCAACCTCAAGAGCAACCGAAGAAGGGGCCCGTCTTGTCCGAGCCCGACCTGCACCCCCGACCAAAGGCGGACCGCACCGCCAGCATCGCTGAAGCCGTCGCCGATGCCGGCGATGCCACCCATTTTGTCCCCTTCGAGACCGGCTATCTGGAAGTGCCGGTGGTCGAACTCGATCACCGGCAGCTGGTCTACCGGGCGGATAACGGACGTGTGATGTCCGAACTCGCGGATGCGGCCGCGGCTCGCGAGACGACGCTCGACAACCTCAAGGCCGGGGCGGAAACCGCAGAGGTGCAGCGCCTCCTGCACGACCTGCTGATCGAGAAGGCGCGCGACCCCGGCGGCCCGATCCATGCGGAACTGGAACGATATGGCCGCCAGACCGAACCGCTGCTGATCCGCAGGGATGGCGTCGTGCTCAACGGCAACCGGCGGCTGGCGGCGATGCGCGACCTGCTGGCTCGCGACCAAGGCAGTTTCGGCCGGTTCTCCCGCGTCCGCGTTGCCGTTTTGCCGGAGGGACTGAGCGATCACGAGATCGAGTTCATCGAGGCGGCGCTGCAGATGGCCCCCGA
>JAUIBJ010000453.1 GCA_030428025.1 Alphaproteobacteria bacterium | reverse complement strand
GGTGTCAGCCCGTCATAGCGGGCGGCGGCCGCCTCGTGGCGCGGATCGGCGCGCAGAAGTTGCCAGCGGCGCTCGTCCAGAAGGGCGCGGGCGGCCTGGGACCGGCCCGCCTCGGTGGCCACGCCGTCCGCGCGGATGAGCCCCGCGCGCCGCATAAGCCGCAGCGTCAGGCGTTCATAGATCGGCTGGTCCTGCGCCAGCGCCAACAACCCCTGCCGCACATGCACTCTTGCCTGGAACCGCCGGTACCGCAGCAGCGCGGCCAGCACGCCCCGGCCCGGAGCGAGGGTCAGCGACAGGGCGAAGAGCGCGAAGGCCACCAGCACGATGATCGGTCCGGTGGGCAGGTCCGGCGCCGTAGCCGAGAGCGCCGCGCCGATATAGCCCGAGACGCCGCCGATGACGCCCGCGATCAGCACCACGTTGCCCATCCGGTTGCTCCAGAACCGCGCCGCCACGGCGGGAATGATCAGCAGCGCCACGATCAGGATCAACCCGACGATCTTGAGCCCTACCACGGTGATCGCAAGCGCCAGTCCCATCATCGCCAGATCGGTCCGGCGCACGTCCATGCCGGATGCGGCGGCGAAATCGGGGTCGAAGGCTACCAGCGTCATGGGCCGGCGCAGAAGCAGCACCAGCGCCAATACCAGCGCCCCGCCGCCTGCGATGATCACCGCGTCGTTCCAGAGCATGCCGGCGGTCGAGCCCAGGAGGAAGGTTTCCAGCCCGGCCTGCCGGCCCGCGCTCATCGACTGGATGACGGTCAGAAGCACGATCCCCAGCCCGAAGAAGACCGACAGGATCGCACCGATGGCGGCATCCTCGGTCAACCTTGTTCGGTTGGAAAGCCAGCTCACGCAGAGAAGGCCCGCGGCGGCGGAGGCGGCGGAGCCCAGCAGCAGCCCGGGCAGGGCCCGCCCGTCGCCGCCGAGCCCCACCATGACGATGAAGGCCAGTCCGACGCCGGGCAGGGTGGCGTGGCTGATGGCGTCGCTGACCAATGCCCGCTTGCCCACATAGAGGAAGGTTCCGGTGGCCCCGGCGGCAATGCCCAGCAGCGCCGCGCCGATCGTGACCAGCGTGGCGTTATAGCCGAGTTGCAGGGTGAGCGCGTCAAGCAGCATGGGTCATGCGGCCCTCCGCGGTTTTGGCACCGTCGCACGTCCCGGTCATCGGAAACCCTACCCCGCCACGTTCATCTGCGCCGTCGACAGCCGACCGCCATAGGCCTCGTGCAGATGCGCCTCGGTGAAGGCCTCCGCCACCGTCCCCTCGGCGATGCGGGTGGTGTTGATCAGGAACACCCGGTCGAAATAATCCGGCACGGTCGACAGGTCGTGATGCACCGCCACCACCGTCTTGCCCTGCGCCTTCAGCGCCTTCAGCACGGCGATGATCGCCTTTTCGGTCGCCGCATCCACCCCGGCAAAGGGCTCGTCGAGCAGGTAGAGGTCGGCACCCTGCGCAAGCGCGCGGGCCAGGAAAACCCGCTGCTGCTGCCCGCCCGAAAGCTGGCCGATCTGCCGGTCGGCGAAATCCGCCATGCCCACCCGGTCGAGCGCGTCGAGCGCGGTTTGCATCTGCCGCGTGCCTACCCGCCGCAGCAGGCCCAACTGCCGGTAAAGCCCCATCATCACCACGTCGAGCACGCGCGTCGGGAAATCCCAGTCGACGCTGGCGCGCTGCGGCACATAGGCGATACGCCCCCGCTGTCGGCCCAGCGGCTTGCCATAGCAGGTGACCTGCCCAGAGAGCGGCTTGACGATCCCCAGGGCGGCCTTCAGCAGCGTCGACTTGCCGGCGCCGTTTGGGCCAATGATGGCGGTCATCGCGCCGGCCTGAAAAGTCGCATCCACCGAAAACACCGCCGGTTTCTCGCCATAGGAGACGGTGAGCCCGCGAATCGCGAGCGGGCTTTCCGCCAGCCCGTCGTCGGGTCGGGCTGTCCTTCCGTTCGCGGCGGCAAGGGTCAGGCTCATCACTCAACTCCCCGCCGACAGCTTGCCGTCCATGCCGCGTGCGGGCACATCCCCGCCAAGGGCCGCGGCGATGGTGGTGATGTTGTGGTCGATCATGCCGATATAGGTGCCCTCATAGGTGCCGGGCTCGCCCATGGCGTCGGAGAAGAGTTCGCCGCCGATCTGCACTGCGTGGCCCCGGGCCGCCGCGCCCTCGACCAATGCGCGCATGTTCCGGTCGGACACCGAGCTTTCCACGAAGACCGCGCCAATGTCGCGGCTCACCAGCATATCGACCAGCGTCTTGATCCGGTCGAGCCCGGCCTCGGATTCGGTCGAGATGCCCTGAATGCCCACCACCTCATAGCCGTAGCTTCGGCCGAAATAGCCGAAGGCGTCATGGGCGGTCAGCAGCACGCGGGCGGGCTCGGGCACCGTGGCGAGCGTGGTTTCGGCATAGGCTCCCAGCCGCTCGATCTCGTTCAGATGCGTGGCGGCGTTGGCGGCGAAGGTTTCGGTATGCGCGGGCGCGGCGGCAGACAGCGCCTCTTGCACCGCGTCCACCACATGCGCCCACAGATCCGGCACCATCCAGACATGCGGATCGAACTTTCCGTCGTAATCCTCATGCGCGATCAGCCGGTCGCGCGGCACGGCCTCGCCCACGGCCACGACTTTGCCGCGCCCCGCGAGCTTCAACAGCAGTTCCTCCATCTGCGCTTCCAGATACAGCCCATGCCAAAGCACCAGATCGGCGCGGGTGAGCGCGACGATGTCCGAGCGGGTCTGGCGGTAGGAATGAGGATCGACCCCGGGGCCCATCAGCGCCTTTACCTCCACCAGATCGCCGCCCACCTGCCGGGCGGCATCGGCGATCATGCCGGTGGTGGCGACCACGTCGATCCGCTCGGCCGCGCGAAGCGGGGTTGCGAGCAGGCCGGCGCCGGCCAGCGTCAGAGAGAGGAACTGTCTACGGCGGAGTTGCATGCGGACCTTTCCGGTTCGTGTCGGTTTGAAATGAGTATGCGAGTCATTCTCAAAAAGTCAATGCAGTTGCGACTTATTCTCATTTTTAGCCGCTCCCGGTCGATCAGGTCAGCTTGCCAAGGCAGCGGGGGCGTGCCACGCTTCGCCTCATGACAAAGACGACCCAGGTCCCATCGGATACCGGCACGGCCGGCACATGGACGCAGCTGCCGCAGGCGGTAGAGGCCCGTAACGCGGGCCTGCCGCTCGACCTTGCCTGGCTTCGCTCGGTGCAGGCCAATTCGTCGGCCATCGAGCGCCGGGCGAAAACCCTGCCCGGCCGCCGCACCGTGAAGAAAGAGTTTCAGGCGGCGTGGCTGTGCCGGGCGATCTCCTGCATGGACCTGACCACGCTGTCGGGCGACGACACCGAAGGCCGCGTGCGGCGGCTTTGCGCCAAGGCGCTGCAGCCCGTGCGGGCCGACCTGCTGGCGGCGCTGGGGATGGAGGAGCTGACCGTGGGCGCGGTCTGTGTCTATCACGAGATGATCGCCCCCGCCGTTTCCGCCCTGCACGGCTCGGGCATCCCCGTCGCTGCCGTCTCCACCGGTTTTCCTGCCGGCCTCTCGCCCCTGCCGTTGCGGGTCGCCGAGATCGAGGCGAGCGTCGCTGCGGGGGCCGGGGAGATCGACATCGTCATCTCCCGCCGCCATGTTCTCACCGGTAACTGGCGGGCGCTCCATGACGAAATGCGCGCCTTCCGCGAGGCCTGTGGCGAGGCGCATGTGAAGGCGATCCTCGCCACCGGCGAGCTTGGGAGCCTGCGCAATGTCGCCCGCGCGTCGCTCGTCTGCATGATGGCCGGCGCCGATTTCATCAAGACCTCGACCGGCAAGGAAAGCGTGAACGCCACCCTGCCGGTGACGCTGGTGATGCTGCGGGCGATCCGGGACTATCACGCGGCGAC
>JAUIBJ010000452.1 GCA_030428025.1 Alphaproteobacteria bacterium | reverse complement strand
ACCGTTTTGGGCCGCTTCGCCGAGGCGGCGGGCGCCCTGCAATTCCACGTCAGCCGGCTCACGCGGCGGCGTGCCCGGCTGATCGAGTACCGCTAGCGATGCCCCGGGCCCGGCGACATCCGCAGGCGGAGCGCGCGCATAGCATGCCCCGGCAGGATGGCGAAGCAGCGCGCATAACGCGGCCCCAGCCGGCGCAGATCGCCCAGCGCCCGCCACAGCCATTCAAGCGCCAGCCGCCGAATCCAGCGCGGCGCGCGCACCTGCCGCCCGGTGATGAAATCGAGCCCCGCGCCGACCGAGGCAAAGCCCACCTGCGGCGCGGCCCCGCGCCCCCGGGCGGCAAAGCGCTCCTGTTTCGGCGCACCCAGCGCCAGAAAACAGAGCCCCGCGCCGTTTTCCGTGAGCGCCTCGAAAATGTCGCCCGCCTCGGCGCTGTCGGGGTCGAACCCCATCGGCGGGGCATAGCGGTAGGGGATGGACAGCCCGGGCATCTCGGCAATCAGGATGTCGGCCGCCCGGTCGAGCGTTGGCTGGTCGCTGCCCACGAAGGCGACGGCCGTGCCGGTTTCCACCGCCAGCTTGCAGAGCGGCCGGACAAGATCGGAGCCGGGCAACAGCTCCACCGGCTGCCCGGCGAGCCGCGACAGCGCCACGATGGGGTTGCCGTCCGCCACCACCAGATCCTGCCGCGCATAAGCTGCGGCAAAGCGGGTATCGGATTTCATCTTCACCAGATGATCAAGATTGAGGGTGGCCAGCGCAAAACCCTCACCGGCGGAGAGGCGGCGCCGGACCTCCTGCGACAGTTGCCCGAAATCGCGGATGTTCACCTCGACCACGCTTTCACCCACACTGAACCGCACGAAACGCTGCTCCCCTTCGGAGGCTTGACAGCCAATGGACGCTTTCACCTATATCGTGAAAGCGGCGCAGGGCCACCGGGAAATCCGGGGGCGCGCCCGATTGCGGGGCGTCGCAGAGGCATCACGGCCCGCGAAACAATCCGGCCAAGCGGTTGCGGCGGCCCCGGCACAGGCGGAAACTAGATCAGGCTCATGCCCAACGCATTCGCATATCTGATGTTGATGGTGTGGCCGGTCGTCTGCATGGCCTTCTTCCGGCGCCTGCCGCTGGAACGGGCCATCGTCTGGAGCGTGCTGGGCGGCTATCTGCTGTTGCCGCCACAGGCCACCTTCGACCTGCCACTGGTGCCCGATTTCAACAAGACGACGATTCCTAATCTCTGCGCGCTGGCATTCTGCATTTTCGTGGCAAAGAGGCGCGTGCCGATCTGGCCTGCAAACAAGGTGGTAAGGGTGCTGCTTGTGCTCTTCGTGGGCGTCGCCATCCCCACGGTGCTGACCAATTCCGACCCGATCGTCTTTCGTTCGATGTTCTCCACCTGGCCTATCTCCTTCACGGTGGGCGAATTGCCGGGACTGCGGGCCATCGACATGTTTTCAGTCCTGTCCCGCCAGGCGATAACGCTTATTCCCTTCATTCTGGGCTGGGCCTTCCTGTCGTCGCGGGCGGGTATGCGCGAACTGCTGCTGGCGCTGGCCGTGGGCGGGCTGATCTATTCCGTTCTGGCGCTGATCGAGGTGCGCCTCAGCCCGCAGATCAACACCTGGGTCTACGGGTTCTTCCAGCACAACTTCCTGCAGATGATGCGCGAGGGCGGATTCCGGCCGCTCGTATTCCTGCCGCATGCGCTGTGGCTCGCGTTCTTCTTCATGACGGCGATTCTGTCCTGCGTGGCTCTCGCGCGCAGTTCCGATCCGGGCCTGCGGGCCCGGTTCTGGGCGGCGGCGGTTTATCTCGGTTTCGTGCTCGTCCTCTGCAAGAGCCTCGCGCCGATGCTTTACGCCCTTACGCTGGTGCCGGTGCTGCTGGGCAGCACCCGGCTGCAGGTGCGCATCGCGCTCGGCTTCGCGGCGGTGGCCGTGCTTTACCCGCTGCTGCGGGATTACAACCTTGTGCCGCTCGACCGGATCCTCGGCTGGGCCGAAGCCTACAGCCCCGAGCGGGCACAATCGCTTCAGTACAGGTTCGACAATGAGGAACAGCTTCTGGCGCGGGCGCATGAGAAATGGCTGTTCGGCTGGGGCGGCTGGGGCCGCAACCTGGTGCGCGATGTCTATTCCGGCGACATCGTGACCATTCCCGACGGTGAATGGATCATCGTCTTCGGGTCGTTCGGAATGGTCGGCTATCTCAGCAATATGGGCCTTCTGGCGATGCCGCTTCTGTTGCTGTGGCGGCGGACGGGAAAAAAGGAACCCACCCGCCATGCTGCGGCACTTGCGCTCATTCTCGCGATCACTCTTGTGGACATGCTGATCAACGCGATCCTGACGCCCTATACTTGGCTGATCGCCGGCGCTGTTCTGGGCTATTGCGAAGAACGCGAGGCCGAGCCTTCGCGCAAGCAGGCAGCCGAAAAGTGCCCCCGCCCGGTGCTGTCCTGATTGCCATCGGCGGTTTTCAGCCGAGAATCACGGTCCCGGAGCGCCTCTTGCCCCCCGCTTTGTCACGGTCGGCTCAACAGTGCCGCAGACCGGGTGGAATTGTTTCTTTTCCAGCCTTCAGCCGGCCTTGATTGCGAAAAATTTTATTATTGTTTTTCCGTGTCTTACCCATATGTCTTAAGCAAGCTTCAGGTTCGCCACAGAACCGCCTCGACCAGTCTGGTAAGACGGGTTTCGTGGGGGCCGAAGTAACAGCTTCGGACGGGCAAGTATGAGAAGTGACTGTGGTAAAGAGTGCCGTGACATAGCAATCGTCGGCATGGGCCTGAAAGTGCCGGGTGCACAGGATGTGCACGCCTTCTGGCGCAATCTGGCCTCTGGCACCGAAAGCATCGAGAGGCTGGACGAAGAGGCGCTCCGGGAGGCCGGAGAGCGCCCCGACCGCATGGCCGACCGGAACTATGTACCGGCCGCGGCGCGGCTTGACGGCTATGACCGCTTCGATGCCGAGTTCTTCGGCTTCGGGCCCAAGGACGCGGCCATCCTCGACCCCCAGCACCGGAAGTTCCTGGAAGTCGCCTGGGAGGCGATGGAACAGGCCGGCCGCGTGCCCGCCAACGGCAAGGGCGATATCGGCGTCTTCGCCGGCTGCGGCATGGGCAGCTATTTCTATTTCAACATCTGTTCCAATCCCGATCTGGTCGACGATGTGGGCATGTTCCTTCTGCGCCATACCGGCAACGACAAGGATTTCATGGCCACGCGCGTGAGCCACGTGTTCGACCTGAAGGGCCCCAGCGTCAACATCCAGACCGCCTGCTCCACTTCGCTGGTGGCGGTGCATTACGCCTGCGCGGCGCTGCGCCGGGGCGAGTGCGACATGGCGCTGGCGGGCGGCTCGACCATCGAACTGCCGCAGGGGCGCGGCTATGTCTTCAAGGATAACGAGATCCTGTCGCCCGACGGCCATTGCCACGCCTTCGACCACCGGGCGCAGGGCACCGTCTTCGGCAGCGGCGCGGGCGCGGTGGCGCTCAGGCGGCTGGAGGATGCGATTGCCGATGGCGATCATATCTGGGCGGTGATCAAGGGCACGGCGGTCAACAATGACGGCGCGGCAAAGGCCGGATATCTGGCGCCCAGCGTCGACGGGCAGGCCGCCGCCATCGCCGCCGCGCACGAGGCCGCGGAGGTAAGCGCCGACACGATCGGATACGTCGAATGCCACGGCACCGGCACCTATCTGGGCGACCCGATCGAGGTGGCCGCACTGACCGAGGCCTTCCGACGCACCACCGAGAGCCGTGGTTTCTGCCGCATCGGGTCAGTCAAGACCAATATCGGCCATCTGGACACCGCCGCCGGCGTGGCGAGCCTGATCAAGTCGAGCCTCGCGCTTTATCACAGGCAGATGCCGCCAAGCCTTGGC
>JAUIBJ010000451.1 GCA_030428025.1 Alphaproteobacteria bacterium | reverse complement strand
AACCCGTCGCCAGCAGCGACTGGTTGTTGTATGTCAACTGCATGAAGCGGGCGCCGAGGCTGTGCACGATTTCGACCAGCCCGATATCGTCCTCGATGGGGCTGGGGTTCTGGAAGCCGAAGAAGATGGCCGTGCGCCCCATCTCTTTCGCCCGGCGCACGTCATCACCGGTCTTTCCGTGAAGGATCAGATCGGGGAAGCGTTCAAACCGGCGGTTCCACGCCTCGATGTTCAGAACCGTTTCGCGGAAATTCTCGTGATAGGCGATGGTCACATGCACCGCGTCCAGCCCGCCTTCGCGCATCTGGCGGAAGATCTTTTCCGACCAGTTGGCGTATTGCAGACAATCGATGCGATGGCTCATTGCGGCGCCCCGGCAGAGATATAGGCCGTCTTGACCGTGGTGTAGAACTCGCGCGCATAGGTGCCCTGTTCGCGGGGCCCGTAGGAGCTCTGGCCGCGCCCGCCGAAGGGCACGTGGTAATCGGTGCCGGCGGTGGGCAGGTTGATGGTGACGACACCAGTCTGGGCGTTGCGGCGGAAATGGGTGGCGCGGGCCAGGTCGCGCGTGACGATGCCCGAGACGAGGCCGAACTCGGTATCGTTCACCGTGGCCAGCGCCTCCTCGTAGCTGCCGACGCGAATGACGGCGGTGAGGGGGGCGAACATCTCCTCACGGTTGATGCGCATGACGTTGGTGCTGTTCAGGAAGACGCCGGGCGACATGTAATACCCTTCCGTCTCCATGTTGAGCCGGGCACCGCCGCAGGCCAGTTCCGCCCCCTCGGACTGGCCCAGTTCGACATAGGCGAGGTTTTCGGTCAGCTGCTGTTCGCTGACCACCGGGCCCATCTGCGTCCCCTCGGCCAGCGCATGGCCCACCTTCATCGCCTTTGCGCCGGTAACCAGCTTATCGACGAAGGCGTCATGTACCTTGTCCTGCACGATCAACCGCGACGACGCGGTGCATTTCTGCCCGGTTCCGCCGAAGGCGCCGCCAAGCGCGATGGACACGGCGAGGTCGAGATCGGCGTCGTCCATCACCGCCAGCGCGTTCTTGCTGCCCATCTCCATCTGGATCTTGGTGAAGTTCTGCACCGCCGCCGCGGCGATGCCCCGGCCCACCGGCACCGAGCCGGTGAAGGAAATAGCGTCGACCTTCGGGCTTTCCACCAGCCGCTGGCCCACGTCGCGGCCCGCGCCCATGACGAGGTTGAACAGGCCCTTGGGGATGTCCTGTTTGGCGATGATCTCGGTCAGCGCCACGGCCGAGGCGGGTGTCAGGTTGGCGGGTTTCCAGATCACGGCGTTGCCGAAGGCCAGTGCCGGCGCGATCTTCCAGCTGGCGGTGGCAGTTGGGAAGTTCCACGGGGAGATGACGGCCACCGTGCCGACCGGTTCGCGGCGGACATCCACCTCGATGTTCGGGCGCACGCTGTCGGCGTTCTCGCCCAGCTGGCGCAGGCATTCATGGGCGTAGTAGGTGAAGAACTGTCCGGCTCGGAACACCTCGCCCTTGCCTTCTGCCAGCGGCTTGCCTTCTTCGCGGGACAGAAGCGTGCCCAGTTCCTCGGCGCGGGCCATAAGCTCGTTGCCGATGGCCATCAGTACCGCCTGCCTGCGCTCCATGCCATAGCCAGCCCATTCCCTTTGCGCGGATTTCGCGGCCTCCAGCGCATCGTCGAGCTGATCGGCGCTGGCCTGTGCGAAACGCCCGACGAGGTCGGACAGGTCAGAGGGGTTGCGGTTCTCGATCTCGGAGGCGCCCGCCACCCAGTCGCCTGCAATAAAATTCGGTTTCGCCTCACTCATGTCGATGACCTCTTTCGCGCAATTTCGGGGTTGGCCCCATTCTGCCTTTGCGTCTTATTTCAATGCAATCGCAAAATCCTGCAGAAAAATTCATTTGACCTGAATTTTTTGGGCCGCAATGGCCTCCGCCAGCTTGAGCGCGACCGGCGTCTGCAACTCGCGCGGTGGCGCGAACAGGAACACTTCGCGGCGCGCCAAGCTGTCCTGCAGCGGCAGGAAAGTCAGGTCGGAAAACCCCGGCAGCACCGCAAGTTCGGGCAGAACGGAGATGCCCACCCCGGCCCGCACCATGCTCAGGATCGAGGCGGTGTTGTGCACGCGCAACTGTGCGGACTCCAGGATCGGCTGAAAGGCGGCATCCCGGATCTGGGCGCACAGCCCGTTGGCCAGAAAGCTGGTGCCGGTCAGGTCGGTCCACGTCAGGCTGTCCCAGTTGCGGGTGAGCGGATGATCTGCCCGGCAGACCACGCCGAAACGGTCGGACAGGATACGCTGCCGCTCCAGCCCGGGGATGGGCCCCAGGCTCGCCAGCGCCAGATCGGCGCCGCCCTCGCGCATTTCCCGATCGATGGTGGCGGAATCGGTGTCGCGCATGTCCACCTTCACTCCCGGGTTGGCCTTGAGGAACTGCCGCAGCACCGGCGGCATCAGCACCTGCGCGACCGAGGGTGTCGCGATCACCCGCACCAACCCGCGTTCGGCGCGCGCAAGCTCGCCGATGGCGGTGACCGTCCTGTCGAAATGCGCCAGTTCGCGGGCTGCCTCCTGCCGGACCAGTTCGCCCAGAGGCGTCAGGCGCGACTTGCGTCCGGTCTCGAACAGCGGCGCGCCGATATGGTCCTCGAACTGGCGCAGCATCATCGAGACGGCCGAAGGCGTGCGCCCGAGAACCTCGGCCGCATCGGCCAGCGAGCCGTGATCAGCCACGGCCCGGAAACAGCGCAGCATTTCGATTTTGATTGACATGGGAGTCAGATCCCGAGGTTTCGCCTATAAGACGCCGATTGTGCCCGGATGTCCACGGAAGCGGACGGGTCGAGCGTCAGCCGCCAGCCATCAGACCGCCATCGCCGCCGCCACGGCGCGTTTCCATGCGGCATAGCGGCCCGCCCGCCACTCCTCGTCCTGGCCCGGGTGGAACCGCCGTTCACGCGCCCAGCCTTTTGCGAACCCCTCCCTGTCGGGATAGACGCCCGCCTGCATCCCCGCCAGCCACGCCGCGCCAAGGGCGGTTGTCTCCAGAACCTCGGGGCGGTCCACCGGCGCGCCGAGGATGTCGGCAAGAAACTGCATCGTCCAGTCCGATGCGCTCATTCCCCCATCGACCCGCAGCACCTGATCGCCGCCGGCCCCCTGCCAGTCGGCGCGCATCGCCTCCCACAGATCGCGGGTCTGGAACCCCACGCTTTCCAGCGCCGCGCGCGCGATCTCCTTTGGGCCGGTGTTCCGCGTCATACCAAACAATGCGCCCCGGCAGTCGGCATTCCAGTAAGGCGCGCCCAGCCCGGTGAAGGCGGGCACCAGGATCACCTCCTGTGCGCTGTCGGCGGCCTCTGCCAGTGCCGCGGTTTCCGCCGCGTGGCCGATCAGCCCCAGCCCGTCGCGCAGCCATTGCACCACCGCCCCGGCGATGAAGATCGAGCCTTCCAGCGCATAGGTGGGCCGGCCCCCCAGCTGATAGGCGATGGTGGTGAGCAGCCTGTGGTCCGACGCGACGGGCGTGTCGCCGGTGTTGAGCAGGGCGAAACAGCCGGTGCCATAGGTCGATTTCATCATCCCCGGCGCGAAACAGGCCTGGCCCATGGTGGCCGCCTGCTGGTCGCCCGCGACGCCGCGAATGGGGATCGGGCGGCCGAAAAGGCCGGACCCGGTCATCCCGAAATCGGCAGCGCAGTCGCGCACCTCGGGCAGCATCGAGAAGGGGATGCCCAGCAGATCGCAGATCTCCGCGCACCATTCCCCGGCGCGGATGTCGTAAAGCAGCGTGCGCGCCGCGTTGGTGGCGTCGGTCGCATGCACCTTCCCGCCGGTGAGCTTCCAGATCAGGAAACTGTCCACCGTCCCGAAGAGCAACTCGCCCCGTTC
>JAUIBJ010000450.1 GCA_030428025.1 Alphaproteobacteria bacterium | reverse complement strand
GAGAGGATCAGATGCTCCAGCCGGTCAAAAGCCAACTGGCCAAGGTTTTCCGCTTGCACTGGCTTCAGCATTTGGCCTCAGTCTCCTATGCCGCCCCACTGGGGCCTCCCGTCGCTTTGGGCGACCGATAGCCGCAAAACGCGGCGTACCGTCGCAGTTGACGGCCTGTACTATGTCACACGCCAAAGAAAAAGCACCAAACACACTCAATAAAACACATCTCCTCTAAAAAGGATCCGCGAGGTGCGCACCACGCTGGCCGACCGCACCAAGATGCCGCCTGTAGATCCTTCGGCCACGTCGGCGGCGACTTCGGTGATGCCGGAGGGATGGCCGACCCGTACCGTCCCGTTCGTCGCCGATGCGACGGAGGCGGGCACCGTGCCCTCGATCTGGACCGCTGCGGCCAGGCAAAGCGCGGCCGTCACCGGTACCGCCCTGTGGGCATCGCCCATCGAGATCATCCGGACGCCGATGTTCATGTCCTCGGCTCGAAGCGATCGGTCCGACAATGAGGTAAAGGCCATCGGCACATGCACGAAGCCGATGCGCGGGACGCTCTTGAGCGCGGCCGCCTCTTCCGGCCCGGCAGAGAGTCCCATGCGCTGCGAGGCCTCGCGGCGCAGCGCCTCCATCCGGGCCATCAGGGCGGCGTCGTCGGCAAACGCGTCCAGCCCGAGATCTTCCATGTAGAGAAAGACGCAGGGGCTGGCCAGATCCATCAGCGTGGCGCGCACCGCCTCCTCGCCCTTGCCCAGCACCTCGCTGCGCAGTCCGGTGGGAAACAGCGAGCCGGTCCTCGCGCCCGCCGGTTCCAGAAAGTCCAGCCAGACGGGTGCGCCGCTGCCGGCCACCCCGTCGATCGAGAGATCGCCTTTGACCGCGGGCCAGCCGCCCGCCATCGAAAACCGGGTGCGGATCAGCTTGCCGGTATTGGTGTCGTGCACCGTCAGCGAAACCGAACCGTCCCGAGGCACCTGCACCAGCCCGAGATAGGCCGCGAAAGGCCCCACCGCAGAGGACATGTTTCCGCAGGCCCCGGCGAATTCTACCCTGGGTTCTGTCACATCGACCTGAGCGAAGGTATAGTCGATATCCGCCGCCTCGTGACTGCTCGGGCCAACCACGCAGATCTTCGACAGCGAGGAAATCCCGCCGCCCATGCCGTCGAGCTGCCGGCGGTTCGGATCGGGCGAGCCCATTGCAGCAAGGAAGATATCGGGCCATTCGGCCCGGTCCGACGGCAGGTCGCCGCGGTCGAGCATGATCCCGCGCGAGGTTCCGCCCCGCATATAGACGGCCGGCAGGGGCCGGGCGCCGGGGGGCGGAACCCGATCAGCCATCGGCGTATCGTTTTTCCAACTCGGTGAAATCCTCCATGCCCAACACCTTCTGACGTTCGTCGAAAGAGGCCAGACGGTTCTCGAAGCCGATCAGCGATCCCTGGTTCCGGAGAACGCCCAGCAGTTCCTGGATCGAGGCGATGGTGATTTGCAGGCAGGCATTGGCATAAAGGACCATGGAAAAGCCCATCGCGTCCAGCTCGGCCATGGAAAGCATCGGGGTCCGGCCGCCGATGACGATGTTCATCACCTTCGGAGCCGGCAACGATGCGATCCGCTCGATATCGGCCCGCGTGCCGGGTGCCTCGACGAAGACGAGGTCGGCGCCGGCCTCGATGAAGGCCTGTGCTCGGGCGAGGGCGTCGTCCAGACCGGTGACGGCGGCCGCATCCGTCCGGGCAATGACCAGGAGATCGGGATCGTCGCGCGCATCGAGTGCTGCATGCACCTTGCCCAGCATTTCCGGCAGCCCGATCACCTGCTTGCCCTCGAAATGGCCACATTTCTTGGGAAAGACCTGATCCTCTATCTGCACGGCGGAAGCGCCGGCGCGCTCGATCATCCGGATGGTCCGGTAGACGTTCACGGCATTCCCGAAACCGGTATCGATATCCACGACCAGTGGCAGATCGCAGGCATCGGCCACGCGCGCGGTTGCCTCGGCCAGTTCGGTCAGCGTCAACAGGCCCAAATCGGGCATTCCCAGATGGCTGTTGGCCACCCCGGCGCCCGTGATATAGGCCGCGTCGAATCCCGCCTGTTCCACCAGCCGCGCGCCAAGGGCATTGTGAACGCCCGGCACCAGAAAAGCCTCGTCCCGGTCGACAAGCCCGCGCAAGCGCTTTCGTCGCGACACCGGGTGCCGGTCGGGCTGCGACGTGTTTTTTGTATCCATGGTCTCTCCATGCCAGGCCTGCTGTCAGGTTAGACGAAACCGGGCAGAGCGGTCAACTGTTGACAGATTTCACTTTGCCGACATAGTGGGCGCAAACGGAAAGGGGGCAAAAATGCGGCTTTCGGAGCTTGCAACAGCAGTACGGTCGAAAAATGCCGGGCCATGCATGCTCACCATCGACCTGCTTTTTCCCGACGACGAAAGCTTCGCCCGCGTGGCCGCGCGGCAAGAGGCGCTGAGGCGCTATGTGCGCGACCAGTACGATGTGGCCGACACCGATCTGCAGCTGTTTTCCTGCCCGCCCGCGCGCGCCATCAAGCTGACCATGCCCCGCCGGATCGTCTCGGGCAGCTTCGGCGACAGCGATGTCTACGGCGCGCAACAGCACGCGCCCCTTCTCGATTTCGAGCCATGAGCGGGTTCGCGGCCCTGCGCGCCGCCTTCGACGCCGGGCAGCGGCGCCCGATCCGCATCGTCGGGGCCTCGGGGCAGTTGGGTTATGGCATCCCCACCGCCGCCTTCAAGGCCGCGCTGGCGCGCGCGCCCGACATGATCGGCTGCGACATGGGCTCGCTCGATATCGGGCCCTATTACCTTGGCAGCGGCGAGATGGCGGTGTCGCCGGCCAGCGCCAAACGCGACCTGCGCAAGGTTCTGGTGGCGGCGCGTATGCGCAACATTCCGCTGGTGATCGGCTCGGCCGGCTCCGCCGGGGCGGCACCGCATCTGGAGGCGGTGCTGGTGCTCCTGCGCGAGATCGCGGCCGAGGAGGAGCTTTCCTTCCGGCTTGCCAGCATCCCCGCCGATATCGACCGGACCACCTGTATTGCAGAGTTGGAGGCCGGAAAGGTCCGACCGCTCGACACCATGTCCGCACTTGAGCCCGAAACCGTACGCAATGCCGCCCATCTGGTGGCCCAGATGGGGATGGAGGCGTTTCAGCGGGCGTTTGAGGCCGGCGCGGACGTGATCGTCGCCGGCCGGGCCTGCGACACGGGGATTTTCGCGGCGATGCCGATCCTGCTGGGCTTTCCCACGGGGCTGGCGATCCATCTGGCGAAGATCGTCGAATGTGCCTCGATATGCTGCGTGCCGGGCGGGCGCGACCCGATCCTGGCCACGCTCGACGACACCGGCTTCGAACTGGAAAGCATGAACCCCGAACGCGCGGCGACGCCCTCGTCGGTGGCCGCGCACAGCCTTTACGAACAGGCAGATCCATTCTCGATCCTCGAGCCGGCGGGCCGGGTGGACCTGTCGCATGTCACCTATTCCGCGCTCGACGACCGACGCACCCGGGTGGAAGGCGCCCGTTTCGTGCCGACACGGCGCTATTGCGTCAAGCTTGAGGGCGCTGCGGAAACCGGGCACCGCGCCATTCTGGTGGCTGCGAGCGCCGACCCGTCCTTCATTGCCGCGCGCGAGGACATCGCGCAGGGGCTGGAGGCGCTAGTGGAAAGCCTTGTCTGCGAGGGGCAGGAGAAGGACTATCGCCTGATCTTCCGTTTCTATGGCGCCGATGGTGTGCGCCACCCCGTCACCCCGCATCCCGCCCCGGGCGAGATGGGCGTTGTGGTCGAGTGCCTTGCCCCCAGCGAGGCGCGGGCGATGGAGGTGCTGCGGACGGCCAAGCAATACCTGCTGCATTACGGCTTTCCGGG
>JAUIBJ010000449.1 GCA_030428025.1 Alphaproteobacteria bacterium | reverse complement strand
CGATATGTCTGCGGTCCGCCGTTTTCGGGCCATTCGGCTGTGCGCGCGCCCATGCATTCACCCTGCTCTGCGGATCGGCCGGTATCCGCCGGGGAAGTTTTTCACATTATCCATGGCCGCGCAATGTTCATCCCCGCAAGCGACGCCGCCCGGCAGGCGCGGACGGGCCCAAACCGTGCCGGCCCCTTGGACTGCGTCCGGCGCATGCCGTATCCTGCCATTGCGATCCGAGTCGGCCTCGCCCGGCCCGGTGCGCCCGGAGCAATTTTCAGGAAAGCGGTTTTCGATGATCTGGTGCCTTGACATGATCCGCAACGGAATGCGTCGCCTCCCCGGCCTTGCGGCCGCGTTGTCGAAACCGGCATTCGCCCTGCTGGCCCTCGCCCTGCTGGCCCTCGCCTTGCTGTCCCCGGTCCCCGCGGAGGCGGGTCAGAGGTTGGCGCGGGCGGTCACCATCGACGGGCTCAAGCGGACCTTCACCGTGGTGCTGCCCGACAATCCCGGATCGCGCCAGGCCTGGCCGGTGATCTTCGCCTTTCACCCGGCGGCGGCCAAAGGCAACTGGATGGAACGCACCACGCGCCTGCACGCGGTGCCGGGGGGCGGGAATTACGTGGTCGTCTACCCCGACGGGTATTACCCCACCTGGAATGCCGGCGACTGCTGCGGCCGCGCGCACCGCAACCGCATCAACGATCTGGCCTTCTACAACGCCATGCGGCAGGACATCGCCGGCATCCTGCCGATCGAGCCCAAGGCCTATCTGACCGGCTTTTCCAACGGCTCGCGCATGGTCTATCACATCATGTGCACGCAGCCGGAAACGGTGGCCGCGGCGGTGGCCGTGGGCGCCACGCGCAACATGGAAAACTGCCGCGCGGGGCGCATACCGCTGATCCATATCCACGGGCTCGAGGACAAGGGCTCGCCGGTGGAGGGGGGCTATACCCCCGGTCAGCTCTTCCGCGAGGATATCGGTTACATGGAACCCGCCGCAAAGGTGGTTCGGACGGTGGCACGCCGCAACGGATGCGGCACCGGGCAGACTCAGAATGTGCCGAAACCGTCGTTGGGCACCACTTGTTCGGCCTATACCAGCTGTCCGGGCGGTGCGGTGTCGATGCTCTGCCTCGTTCCGAAGATGGGCCATGCCTGGCCCGGGGGGCCGCAGGGGCTGAAGATGTTCGGCCCCTACCGGCCCGATCTTCGCGGCTCGGCCGAGGTGATCGACTTTTTCAACCGGCACCGCTAGCCTTCCCGCCAGTCCGCCAAGGGGAGAGCATGAGACGTGCCAACCGTTTTGATCGTCGGCGCCAATCGCGGTATCGGGGCTGAACTCGCCCGGCAATATGCCGCGTTGGGCTGGCAGGTTCATGCTACCACGCGCACGGGCGCGCGCCCCGAGGCGCTGGCGGGCTGCGGCGACAATCTGGTGATGCATAGGCTGGATGTCTGCGATGCCGATCAGATCGCGCAGCTCAAACGCGCGCTTGGCGAGGTGCCGCTCGATGTCTCGATCCATGCCGCGGGCATCTATGACCGGGAGGGCGGCGCCTTCGGCTCTGGCCCGCCGATCGCGCCCGAGACGGTCTTTGCCGTCAATACCGAGGCGCCCATCAAGGTGGCCGAGGCTGTGTTCGACAATCTGGTCCGTGCGGCGCCATCGAGGCTGGTCTTCCTTTCCAGCGCCGACGGCATCCGGTCAAACGGGCGTCAATTGCGGGTCTACGGCGAGTCGAAAGCCGCGCTCAACGACCGCATCCGCCATTTTGCCGGGCTCTGGGCACAGCGCGGTGTGATCGGTATCGCCATGCATCCCGGGTGGGTGCGCACCGATATGGGCGGGCCAGACGGCCCCGTTCTGCCCGAGCAGAGCGCCGCAGGCATCCGTATCACGGTTGACCGACTGACGCCGGCGCAATGTGGCGCCTTCCTGGATTTCCGGGGTAACCCGCTGCCTTGGTAGGCCACACAACGCCAACAAGGTGTTGCGGCATTCCCGGAACCGCGCCACAATTCTGTGACAGAAACACCGATTGGGAGAACATGGAAGAACGGATCGGAGAAAACGCCCTCCTCCGCAGGGGAGAGAGCGGGCAATTGCTGGTGGCCTTCGGTTCGATCATGTCTGCCCTGAACCGGAATTTCGAATTTCACGGGGTGCTGTCGAAGCGCGGGGACAACGTGCTGTTCCTGCGCGACGAAAAACCGATCTGCTATCACTCCGGATTTACCGGCCTGACCGGCTCGATCGAGGAGAATGTCGAGTTCCTGCGCTATCTGAAGAAGCGGCTCGGCGCAGAGCGGATGACCTGTCTGGGCATCTCCTCGGGCGGGTATTCTGCCATCCTCCACGGCTATCTGGCTGGGGCCGATGATGTGCTGACAGTCAATCCCCGCACCTATGTCAGCTATGAGACCGGCCGCAGGCTTGGCTGCGGGCCGCGCCTTCCGCGCCAGTTCGATCCGATTTACGAGCATTATGCCCGGCTCTGCGAGGAACCGCGCCATCTGGACCTGCGGCAGGTGTTTTCCGAACACAGGGGTAGGGGCGGGCCGATCATCGTGCATTATGCCGACAACCTGCCCATGGACGTGATCAATGTGGGCAATATCGACGACTGCCCTCTGGTCGAGACGATCCGGCATGTCGCCCCCTCGCACGAGGCGCTGGCGCCCATGCTTCGCAACAGGGGCGTGATCGACGGCCATCTCGACAACCCGCCCGAGCGGCTGGTGGCGTATCATCGCGGAACGGGGCGGGCAGGGCCGCAGGTTCCCGCGCGAAACAGCGCCGAAAACGCCGCGGATCGCCATGCTGGACACATGCCTCCGGCATGACCCGGCCGTCCGGGCCGGCGATTTTTCGACGTATGTGCAACGATCGGGATCCCGGATGTACTGGTCTGGGAAATGCGTGGCGGTCGGGCCTCATCCCCCCGTCAGCGCATCACCGCCATGCCGCCGGACATGGTGCTCATCGCGATGCCCGTCTTCGTCTCGCCAGCCTCCTCATAGGAGAAGAGCGCCGGCTGTGCGAAAGAGCGCGCGGTGGGAAGCGGCACCCCCTCGGGCGTCAGCGCCACGGACCCGCTCCACAGCGGCGTGACGCGGAAAGGGTCGAGATCGATCTGAAGCGCGGTCAGGATCGTGTATTCCTGGGGCGAGGCGGGCGCCCAGGCGGCGAGGCCGACATAGGCCACGAAGCCCCGGGCGCCGGGATCGCGAGCCAGGGTGATGGGGCTGGAGACTTCCGCGGCCGTCGCCTCGCGCCGGAAGGCTCCGGCCAGAAGGTCGATGGCCGGCACTGTCAGATCGGGCAATATCTCGCCCCGTTGGCCGGTGATATCGCCGAAAAGATACAGCGCGTTGCGGGTGGCGGCGACATAGGTCCGGCTCACCGGATCGATGGCCGGGGCGGCGGCGATCTTGGGGTCGGCGAGCCCGGTGATGCGGTGATGCCAGAGCGGCTCCAGTACGCCACCCCCATCGCGGAAGGCGCGCAGGATATACTCCGGCCGAGCCTCGCTATGGTCCTCTGAAAACCCGTTAGTCACGATCACTGGCGCGCCATCGGTGCCGGGGATGGCCGAGGGCGAGCCGCCCTGCCGCCGCGTTCCGACCCGCCCGATCTGCTGTTGCAGCACCGGTCCCGCCACCGCAAACGCCCCGTCGCCCCGCTCGATCCGGCCCCCGGGTGTGCCAGAGACCCGGAACCGCATGAGTGTCGTCGGCAGGCGCGCGTCTATCATGGGCGGCTGCGGCGTCTCCGGTACGAACATGCCTTCAACATAGGCATAATCGCCCGCGACCACGATCGACTGGAACACCTGATAGCCGCCGGATATGCCTCGCCCGTCAAGCTGGGCTTCGGCGGTCAGGCGGGCACGGTCGAGGATGT
>JAUIBJ010000448.1 GCA_030428025.1 Alphaproteobacteria bacterium | reverse complement strand
CGCCCGGCCTCGGACGGGCCGGACACGGTCGAGGAACTCATGCGCAACACGCGCAACAACCCGCTGGAAGACCTCGGCATGCATCTGCCGCTCATTTGCGACCGCTACGAGGTGCGCGACGACGTGGTGCCGGGCGCGGGCCGGTTCCGCGGCGGGGCAGGGGTGGTGAAATCGCAGCGCTACCTGACGCCGGGCTTCATGACCCACGAATCCGACCGCCATCTCGATGTGCCCTGGGGGGTCTTCGGCGGCAAGGAAGGGGCTGTGGGCAAGCTGGAGATCCACAACGTCCATTCGGGCGAGACCCGGCAGGCCTATGCCAAGTTTTCTGGAATGCGCACCGAGGTAGGCGATGTGGTGAGCTATTACTCACCCTGCGGCGGCGGCTATGGCGACCCACTGGAGCGCGACCCGAAGAAGGTGCTCGACGATGTGCTCGACGGCTTCATCGCGCCCGAACATGCCCGCGACGATTACGGCGTGGTGCTGAAAGAGGTCGATGACGGCTATGGCTGGGCGCTCGACGCAGGCGCAACCGAGACGCTGCGCGCCGAACGGCGCGCCTGATGCGAACTGCCGTGCGCCAGGGTTGCCCGGGCGCACGCCTTTCCCCCTGGAGGACGACATGGAGACGATCGAAGACTTGGACGCCGTGCTGCAAAGGGCGTTCGACGAAAGCACCCGCATCTACAAGGAACGCGGCTTTCAGCGCCGTATCGGTTTCGGCAAGAAACCGGCGCTCGTGTCCATCGACCTCGCCAATGCGTGGACGCGCCCGGGCAACCCCTTCACCTGCGAGGGCGTGGACGACAGGATCATCCCCTCGATGCAGGCGCTGCTGAAGGCTTGCCGGGCAAATGGCCACCCGGTGGTGCATGTCACCACCGCCTATCAGATCACCGACCGCGACAACCCCAACACCGACATGGGGATGTGGCACCACAAGATCCCGGTCGAGGCGGTGGATCTGAAGGACGAGCACCTTTGGGCCATCGACAGCCGCATCGCCCCCATCGAGGGCGAATATGTCCTTCTGAAGAAACGCGCCTCGGGCTTTTCGGGGACGCCGCTTGCGGGCTATCTGCGGGGGCTGGGCGTGGACACGATCCTTGTGACCGGGGTGACCGCCACCGCCTGCGTGCGCACCACGATCTGCGACGGGCTGGCCGAGGGCTTTCGCACCATCGCCGTGCGCGAGGCCATTGGCGACCGGGTGCCGGGGGCGGTGGCCTGGAACCTGTTCGATATCGACGTGAAATTCGCCGACGTGGAGTCGACCGAGACCTGCGTCGCCTATCTCAACTCCGTTAACCGGCGCAACGAGGAGTGACCCGGATGTTCGACACAACGTTTTCGCCACTGCAACTGGGCCCGCTCACGCTGAAGAACCGGCTGATCATGGCGCCGCTTACCCGTCAGCTGGCCGAGGAAGACGGCACGCCCACCGCCGAAATGGCGGCCTATTACGCCCGCCGCGCGCGGGGCGGAATCGGCATGATCATCTCGGAAGGCACCTATGAGGTGGACGAGTTGGGCTGCAAGGCCTATCTCGACCAGCCCGGCATTGCCAACGCGAAACATGTCGCGGCGTGGAAGATGACCACCGAGGCCGTGCATGCCTTCGACGTGCCGATCATCTGTCAGCTGATGCATGGCGGCCGCGTCACCGACCCGCGCTGTCTGTTCGAAGGCGAAAGCCCGGTCTCGGCGTCCGACACGCAAAGCGAGGGCTGGGTGCTTTACACCGACACCAACGACGAAAAGCACGACCGCGGCATCGACGGGGACTGGCCCAAGGTCACATTCCCGCCCGCCCGCGCGCTTACCGAGGCGGAGATTCACCGCGTTGCCGACGGGTTTGCCGAAGGCGCGGCGCGGGCCGTCGAGGCAGGGTTCGACGGGGTCGAGATTCACGGCGCGAACGGGTATCTCATCTACCAGTTCATCCATCCCAAGACCAACCTGCGCACCGACGATTGGGGCGGCTCGCCTGAAAACAACGTCCGCTTCGCCAAACTGGTCTGTGAAAGGGTGCGCGCGGCGATCGGGCCTGACAAGCTGATCACCCTGCGGCTCAGCCAGGACGGGGTGGACGATTTTCTCGGTGCCTGGCCGGGCGGTGTGGAATACGCCCGCGCGGTCGGCGCGGCACTGGCGGATTGCGAAGCCGACGCGCTGCACTGGTCCAGTTTCGACTGGACGGACAACCGCGATCCGGACGCGGACGACCCGATGCCGAAGGTGATCACACGGGCCAGCGGCAAGCCGATGCTGGTGAACGGGGGCATCATGGACGGGGCAGGCTCCGAGGCGGTGTTCGAGGCCGGCGCGGGCGATGCCGCCGTGGTGGGCCGCCCGCTCTTCGCCCATCCCGACTGGCCGCATATCATTCGCTCGGGGATGGACTATCCGTGGACGGAGTTCGACCGCAAATACGTGATCCACGCGCCTGTCGATCTGGCCGTCAGCTACCCGGCCGACCGCCGCGTGCCGAACTGGGATCCGGATGTGACGAAACGCCGATCACCCGCGGCCGACACCGCGTGAGGGCGGCCCCCGGCGGCGCCCGCGCTGCTCTGCCGGGTGCCGAACGAAACGCCTGCCGCCACGGGGACCGGCGCGGCTGCTGTTCCGGCCGGGTCTTTTCAGCGCTTTGCCTGACGCGGTCCTGACTGTAGACTGCGTCAGATATCGCTGCAAAAGGTGCCGGAACCCCGTGGATGTCGATGCTTCCAGCAAGGAAAACCTGAGCCTGAAGATCTACACAGAGCTTCGGATGCGGCTGATCATCGGCGATTTCGCCCCCGACGACACGCTGTCGATCCGCACCCTGGCCGAGGAATTCGGTGTGTCGGCCATGCCCGTGCGCGAGGCCCTGAAACGGCTCGAATTCGAAAAGGCGCTGAGCGGATCGGCCAAACGTGCCTATCGGGTGCCGGTGGTGTCCTCGAAGGATGCGGCCAATCTGTTCTTCGTGCGCGCGACGCTGGAAGGGGCGGCGGCCGAACTGGCCGTCGGCCACCTGTCGGAAGCCGACCTTCAGACGCTGCGCGACTTCGCCCGTCGCGTCGATGCCGCATGGGAGGGAAACGACGCGCGCGCCTTCCTGCGCTACAATTTCGAGTTTCACTCGCTGATCTATCAGAACTGCGGCAACCCCGACCTGCGCGAACTGGCCGAAATGCTTTATGCGCGCTGCGGGCCCTGGCTCGGCAAAGCCATTCGCGAACTGGCAAGAAGCGAGGACTGGGTCAGCGACCACCATCATATCGTCGATGCGATCCGCGACGGCGACAAGGCGCGGGTCCGGCATCTGATCGAGGAAGACGTGAACTGGGGCACGGCGCTGTTCCGGCGAATGTAGGGGCGGCCCGAGGTTTGGGATTGCCAAACGATCAAATCTGTGATCACAGATAGGGGGCGAACAGGAACGGAAAACCGCAACGATGAAAACAACTGCGCGCGTCGTTGTCATTGGGGGCGGCGTTGTCGGCTGCTCCATCCTCTACCATCTCGCCAGGAACGGGTGGAAGGATGTCGTTCTGCTGGAACGGCAAGAATTGACTTCGGGCTCGAGCTGGCATGCGGCCGGCGGGCTGTTCACGGTCCTGGGCCCGGCTCTTGCCGCCGAGATGCACCGCGACACGTTCCGGCTCTGGCAGGAGCTGGAACGGGAGAGCAGCCAGTCCTGCGGCTTTCACTTCACGGGCGGCCTCAACATCTGCCGGACGCAGGAGGAGATCGACTCCAATGCCCGGATGCAAAGCGCCTGCCGGCGACTGGGGATCGAGGGCGATTTCATCTCGTTGAGCGAGGCAAGGGATCGGGCCCCCATCCTGGACACGACGCACATGCTGGCCGCGTTCTGGGAAGAGGAGGGCGGGCATGTCGATCCGGCCTCGGCCACGA
>JAUIBJ010000447.1 GCA_030428025.1 Alphaproteobacteria bacterium | reverse complement strand
GACCGTTCGGCGGCAGGTCGAGCGCGCCCGGGCCTCTCCTTTGTTTGACGAGTGCGGTTATACCCGCGATCTGGAGGCCGGCCTTGAGGCCGCAATAGGTCGGCACAGGTCGGGCCTGCCCCCGGAACACCTTTTCATAGCGAATGAGGTTGGCAGGAAAGAGACCCGACCCCGACCGCCTTTTTGACTGGTCACGGCGTCATTTCGAACTGAACGGGCGCGCATGATCTGTCCGGATGCCAAGACCGGGCGTTCCCTCCATCCACGGCACGGCCAAGCCCTGTCCTGTCTTGCCCGCTCGGCTGCCCAACATATATGCTGATGACAGGATGGAATAACCGAATCCATGAAAACAAGAGTACAGGGAGAAAAACCGATGACCGGTTTCACGCTCGATACATCCAGTCTGCTCGGCTTCGACCGGGATGGTGATGCTCTTTGGGGCGTTGCCCTGGCGGATGGGGTCGGACCCGCCGGCACCGGAGCGCTGGGCACGGCCAAGCCGGCCGGGACACCCAAACCGGTGGGCATCGAAAAACCCGGCGGTACCGTAAAGGACGACGACGAACCGCCCGTGACGGAAGCCTGAGGGCCCGGCACGGATGCGACAGAGCGACCCCGGCGCCGGGCGGCGGATTCATGCCCGGTTGAGCGAAAGCCTCGTGCATGTGGCACAATCGGGCGTTGTCGGGCGAAAGGCCACGGCCTCGGCGATGGAAGCGCTTTCGGCCCGGATCGAGACTGGCGGCACCGTCGCGCCGGAGCGCTTCCGCCACTATTTCGCGCTGGTCCGTGCCGCCCAGCAGGGCCGCCCGGCCAAGGCCGTCGCCTCGGCCCGGAAGCTGCTGGCGGCCGGCGCCCTGACCGATGGCGCCATCACGGTCCGGCCGATGGCCGATGCAGTCATGAGCCGGAGCGAACAACGCCATGTCCGGCTCGATTTCGGCTCCGACAGCCTTGCCACAACCCAGATCGTCCGTATTCCCGATGGCGACGTGCCCGCCGTTATCGCCCGGATCGAGGGCGCTTTGGCCCTGTGCCAGCAATACGCACCAGACAGCCACGCCCTTCTCGCCGCCGTGACCCGCGAGATCATTCCGGTCATGGGGCGGGCCCGCGACGGCATGAGCTTCGACGGCTGCAGCAGCGTCGAACGCTGGGGGGCGATCCTGATCAACATGCGCAAGCAGCGCAGCGATCTGGGGCTGGCCGAGACGCTGGTGCATGAAAGCAGCCATTCCTATCTTTTCGACCTGACCAGCCTCGAACGGCTGACGATGAACACGATGGACGAGCGCTACAAAAGCCCTCTGCGGCTCGACCCGCGCCCCATCGACGGGATCTTCCACGCGGTCTTCGTGCTGGCGCATATGTACGCCTTCCTGCGCGAGGTGGCCGAAAACCCGGCCGCGCCAGAAGATCTGCAGCAGGAAGCCGAGGAGGTGTCGGCCAGACGCGTCGTCGCCTTCAACGACGGCTATTCCGTCCTGGAACGGCACGCGAAACCCACCGCCACCGGCCGCGCCATCCTGAAGCGCATACGCGCAATGGTGCCGCCGGCCTGACCGCGGCGCAGGAACGCCGTGGCCCGGCGCGCACCGATGAAGTCGAAACGGGAAGTAGGTTTGGTGGAGCCTAGGGGGATCGAACCCCTGACCTCTTGCATGCCATGCAAGCGCTCTCCCAGCTGAGCTAAGGCCCCAAACCGTGCGGCGCGGCAAGCGCCGCCATTCGCCGCTATCTAGGCAAAGCGCCGGACAGGATCAAGCGGAAAATCCCCTCCGGTGCGCGATCAGACGTCGTTGTCTTCGTCCGAAACATCGGCGATATC
Source organism: Alphaproteobacteria bacterium (assembly GCA_030428025.1). Classification (GTDB taxonomy): domain Bacteria; phylum Pseudomonadota; class Alphaproteobacteria; order Rhodobacterales; family Rhodobacteraceae; genus Roseovarius. The sequence goes on along the minus strand of JAUIBJ010000447.1, from coordinate 2,084 downwards.
GTCGAGCGAGACATTGTCCTCGTCATCCTCTTCGAGCACGTCATCGCCCAGATCGACATCCACGTCATCATCGTCGAGCACGTCCGAATCCACATCCGCGTTCGAGCTCTGCATCTTCTTGGTTTCGGCATCCTCCGCATCGGCGGTGATCGACCGGCTCTTGCCGGTGTCGAACTCGACCACTTCCCCGGTATAGGGGCTGACGATCGGGTTCTTGTTCAGGTCATAGAAGCGCTTGCCGGTGGTCGGGCACATACGCTTTACGCCCCATTCTTCCTTGGGCATGGAAAACCCCTTTTGAAACTCTCTGGCCTTGCAGACGATCCGCGCCACCTGCCATAAGTTGGGTAAGGTGTCAAAGGCTTTGCGACAGCCTGCGCGAGAAGCGTCCTGCCGAGGGCATATGGGTCATCACGTTCTTCCCGGCAACCCCCCGGTTGCCCTGATTCTGCGCCGCTCGGCACGGGCACGGCGGATTTCCCTGCGGGTGTCCGGCCTCGACGGGCGGGTGACGCTGACGCTTCCGCGCGGCGTGGCCGAGCGCGAGGGGCTGAAATTCGCCGAAGAGAAATCCGCCTGGCTCCGACGCCAGCTGGGCAGCCGTCCAGAGGAGGTGGCGGTGAGGCTCGGCGCCGCGTTGCCTCTTGAGGGGCGGGAGATGAGAATCGAGACCGGATCCGGCCGCGCGGTGCGCGTAGCGGGCGAGGCGATTCTGGTGCCCGGCGCGGCAGAGGCCGTACCCGCCCGCCTGCGCGCCTGGCTGAAGACCCGGGCGCGTGACCGGCTGGCCGAAGCCTCGGACCGACACGCCGCAACCCTGGGGCGGCCCTATACCCGCCTCACCCTGCGCGACACGCGCTCACGCTGGGGGTCCTGCTCGGCACAGGGGGGGCTGATGTATTCCTGGCGGCTGATTCTCGCGCCTGAGGATGTGCTCGACTATGTCGCCGCGCACGAGGTCGCCCATCTGGCGGAAATGAACCATTCGCCCGCCTTCTGGGCCACCGTCGCCCGACTGCTGCCGGGCTATGCCGCGCCGCGCCGCTGGCTGCGCGAAAACGGCGCCGCGCTGCACCGCTATCGGTTTGGCGATTGACCTTCGCCTGTTTTGTGATCACAAGCATCCCATGCTGATCTCGCCCCGCCCCGACCCAGCACCGAGTTCCGCCCATGACCTCGTCTATCGGGGCCTGCGCGGGCGCATCATGCATGGCGAGCTGGCCCCGGGCCATGCGCTGACCCTACGCGGCCTTGCGGCGGAATACGACGTGTCGATGACGCCCGCGCGCGAGGCGATCCGGCGGCTTTCGGCCGAGGGCGCACTCACTGTCTCCAGTTCGGGTCGCGTTACCACACCCGAACTCGGCAACGACCGGATCGAGGAACTGGCCGCCCTGCGCGCCCTGATCGAGGTGGAACTGGCCAGCCGCGCCTTGCCACGCGCCCATATCGCGCTGATCGACCGGCTGCAGTCGATCAACGGCAATATCGCCGATGTCATCGCCCGCCAGGATGCGGTGGGGTATCTCCGCCGCAACCTCGAGTTTCACCGCACGCTCTACCTGCGCGCACAGGCGCCGGCGATGCTGGCCATGGCCGAAACCGTCTGGCTGCAACTCGGCCCCACCATGCGCGCGCTTTACGGACGGCTCAAGCGCACCGATCCGCCGCATTACCACCGGCTGATCATCGCGGCGCTGAAAGCGGGCGACGAGCCGGGGCTGCGCCTGGCTGTGCGCTCGGACGTGACCCAAGGCCTGAAGATGCTGCTGGCCTGATGGCGGAGCTTCCCGAACTCCTGATCGCCCTCGGCCTGCTGTTTCTGGCCGGGCTGGCCGCCGATCAGGTAGGCCGGCGCACGCGGCTGCCGCGGGTGACGCTGCTTCTGGGTTGCGGCATCGTGGTGGGTGCGCCGGGGCTCGACCTTCTGCCGCCCTCGGCCACGGCGCTTTACGAATTCCTGTCGGCCACGGCGCTCAGCATGGTGGCCTTCATCCTCGGCAGCGCGTTGACGCTGGAAAATCTCGGCCGCCACGGCCGGGCGATCCTGTCGGTTTCGGTGGCGATCGTGGCCGTCACCATGG
>JAUIBJ010000446.1 GCA_030428025.1 Alphaproteobacteria bacterium | reverse complement strand
GGTGGGCTCGTCCATCAGCAGCACATCCGGCTTCGTCGACAGCGCGCGGGCCACGCAAAGCCGCTGCTGCTGGCCGCCCGACAGTTCGGTGCCGTCCATGTCGTGCAGGTGGTCCTTCACCTCGTCCCACAGGTTAGCGCGGCGCAGGCAGTCCTCCACATGCGCCTCCAGTTCGGTCCGGTTGCGCATGAGCCCGTGCAGCTTGGCGCCATAGGCCACGTTGTTCCAGATCGACATCGGAAACGGGTTGGGCTTTTGCGCCACCCAGCCGAAGCGGCGGCGATGCATGGGCGGGTCGATATGCGCGTCGTGAATGTCCTCGCCGTCCATCTCGATCCGGCCGGTGATCTTCACGCCGCGGGTGCCGTCATGCATCCGGTTGAGGCATTTGAGCGCCGTCGACTTGCCGCAACCGGACGGCCCGATGAAGGCCAGAATCTCGTTGGGGTAAAGCTCGAAGCTCACGTCGATCAGCGCATGGGTGTCACCATACCAGAGGTTCACGTCCTCCAGTCGCATCAGCGGCGGTTGGTTCGATAGATAGCGGATCGGCCAGGGCTCGGTCGCGGTGTGGGGGTGCAGTGTCATTGGGCCACTCCTTCTCGGAATGGCCGGACTCTGCCACAGCTCCGCGACGGCAATTCGATCTGGATCAAGAAATCCAAATCTTCATGAAAACTTCATGATTCCGTTACGAAAGCCGACGCGTGTCCACCTCGCCTGCCGGGTCAGTCGCCCAGCTTGGCATGCACCTCGTCGAGGTCGATCTCGCCCACCGGCATCTTGTTGGCCGGGTTCTCGAAATCGTATTTGAAGACCTCGAAATCGCGCTTGTAGATCTCGTAGACCAGATGCATCGACAGGTCGTCGAAATAGTCCTCGACCGGGTGGGCACGCTTGGGCCCGTGGCCTTCGCTTTCGTTGAAGCGGGGGATGGTCTTCAGATCCACCTTGTGCGGGGTGTTGATCCCGTCCAGCACCTGCTGCATGCCGGTGTTGAAATCCTCGGTCCAGAAAATCCTGTCATAGGTCCCGCCATTGACGATGAAGGTCGAGACATGGCCCGACATGGCCGACCAGTGAATGTCGGGGTCCATCGGCCGGCGCCAGCGAATGGTGTCGCGGGCGAACAGCAGGAAGCGGCGGAAGCTTCTGATCTGGTCGAACTCCTCCTTGCCGTCCTCGCCGCCCACCTCGACGCCGTATTTCTGGATCAGGAGCGGCACCAGCTTGCCGCGATAGCGCTTGCCGTTGCGCTGGATGCCGCAGATCTTGTCGAAAAAGCTCGACAGGATGCGGGTATAGGGGTTGCGCACACAGGTGAAGGCGAAGGATTTGTGCGCCGTCACGTTGTCGCGGATCAGCGGCTGGCTGTCCTCGCGCGCCCATTTGTGCAGCCCCTCCTGGGCGTCATGAATGTCGCCATCGAAGAAACTTCCATGGTCGGAATAATAGAGGATCTGCCCGATGGTCGAGCAGGCGCATTTCGGAACCACGCGATAGACGACGCTCTCGCTCTCGGTCATCCAGGTGCCCGGAAACCCCATGTCTCTGCCTCCACTTCGCCCTCGCCGCCCCGTTTGCCCGGGCATTTCATCTTCTAGCCCGGCGGGATTCTGCGTGAAAGGCGGTTTATTCAGTGCCTGTTCATGTCTATCAGTGTAATCAATAAAGATAATCCGGGGTAGATCGTTTCGACGATGGCGAGAATTGCGTTCATTTTGCTGTGCCACAAGGATCCCGAGGCGATCATCAGACAGGCGCAGATGCTGACAGCGGCAGGCGACTACATGTCGATCCATTTCGACGCCCGCGCCAAGCCCGAACATTTCCGCATGATCCGCAGCGCGCTGGCCGACAATCCCAACGTCACCTTTGCCCGCAAGCGCATCAAATGCGGCTGGGGGGAATGGTCGCTGGTGCAGGCCTCTCTCTATGCGATCGAGGCCGCGGTGGGCGCCTTTCCCCGTGCCACCCATTTCTACATGCTGTCGGGCGACTGCATGGCGGTGAAATCGGCCGCCTTCGCGCATGAATTCCTCGACAACGACGAGGTGGATTATATTGAAAGCTTCGATTTCTTCGACAGCGACTGGATCAAGACCGGGATCAAGGAAGACCGGCTGATCTATCGCCATTTCTTCAACGAACGGGTGCAGAAGAAACGCTTTTACGCATCCTATCATCTGCAGAAGAAGCTGGGGCTCACGCGGAAGATCCCGGAAGACCTGCAAATCCAGATCGGCAGCCAATGGTGGTGCCTGCGCCGCCGTACCGTCGAATGGATCCTCGAATTCACCCGCAAGCGGCGCGACGTGATGCGCTTTTTCGCCACCACCTGGATCCCGGATGAAACCTTCTTTCAGACGCTTGTGCGACATTTGGTGCCCGACCGCGAAATCAGGACGCGCACGCTGACCTTCCTGATGTTCACCGATTACGGCCTGCCGGTGACCTTTCACAACGACCATTATGACCTGCTCCTGTCGCAGGACGCGCTGTTCGCCCGCAAGATCAGCCCCGAGGCGACCGAGTTGAAACAGCGGCTGGGCGCGGTCTATGCCGACGATTCAGCCACCTTCCAGATTTCCGACGAGGGCCGCAACCTGTATCGTTTCCTCACCGGGCGCGGGCGGATCGGCCAACGCTTCGCCAGCCGTTTCTGGGAAACCGAAAGCACGCTGGGCCGGCAGCGCGAACTGATGATCGTGGTCTGCAAGAAATGGCATGTGGCCAAGCGCATGCTGGAGAAGATCCGCCACATCGCCAACCTTCCCACCATCGATTATCTCTTCAACGAGGAGAACACGCCGCTGCCCGATCTGGGCGGTATCCAGAAGACGCTGGAAAAGCGCACGCGCCACCGGCGCGCGCTGATGCGGATGCTGTTCGACTATTTCGAGACCGACAGGCTGATCGTGTGCATGGACCCGTCGAATGTCGATCTGATGCATGATTTCGCCAGCGACCGCTCGACCACCAAGTTTCTGGAAATACAGTGCGATTTCACCGATGACTATCTGATCGGCCATGCCAAGCGGGTGGGACTGGCGGGCGAGCAGACACCGCAGGACACGCTGGAACGTCTGCTGCCCACGATCCGCGGCGACATGGTCTATGAAAGCGACCGCATCCGCGACGCGGGGTTCGAACATCACGTGGTCATGAAGCAGGGCAACGCGCCGGAAGAGAATGCGGCGCCCATCGCCCGCTTCCTTGATATCGCGCAGGAGAAAGCGCTAGAGATTGCCCGAACACCGCATCTCTTCGCAGACTAGGGCGACCGCCAATGCCATATGACTACGACGACCAGAACATCTTCGCCAAGATCCTCCGCGGCGAGATTCCCAATGACACGGTTCTGGAAACCGAGCACACGCTCGCTTTCAACGACATCCAGCCGCAGGCACCGGTGCATGTGCTGGTGATCCCCAAGGGGCCCTTTGTCTGTCACGACCATTTCGCGGCCGAGGCCAGCGAGGCGGAACTGGTCGATTTCCTGCGCGCCACGGCCGAGGTCTGCCGGATCACCGGCGTCGCGCCCGGCGCGGGCGGCGACGGCTACCGGACCATCGCCAATGCCGGCGAGAACGGCGTGCAGGAGGTGCCGCATTACCACCTGCACATCCTCGGCGGGCACAACATGGGGCGGATGCTGCCCAACGCCTGACCGGGCGGAGCGGTCAGTACCCGTCCGCCTTCCAGCCGAAGAACACCTTGGTGACGTCCTCCGTCACCTCCCATGTCACGCGCATGCCGTCGCGCAGGAAAAGGCTGTCCCCGGGGCCGAGGCTGGCCACCTCTCCTGTCGCATGGTCGGTGATGCGGCAGCGTCCCGCGAGGACGGTCATCAACTCGTCCCCCTGCTCGGTGCAGTCGAATACGCCCCTTGTGCAGCGCCACAGGCCGAAGCGCGTGGCCTGCCCCGGCC
>JAUIBJ010000445.1 GCA_030428025.1 Alphaproteobacteria bacterium | reverse complement strand
CACCCCCTTCATGGAGACCGCGCTGGAGCTTGTCCCGACGTTGCAGGAGACCGGCATCCAGCATTTCATGAACGGCCCGGAAAGCTTCACCGCCGACACCAGACCGCTCATTGGCGCGGCACCAGGCGTCGAAGGGCTCTATGTGGCGGCGGGGATGAACTCGGTGGGCGTGATGTCCTCGGCCGGGGTGGGCCGGCTTCTGGCCGACTGGATGCAGGACGGCACACCACCCATGGACGCATGGGAAGTTGACGTGGCCCGCGCCGATCCGCTGACAGCCACGCCCGCCAATATGGCCAACCGGATGGAAGAGGCCGTGGCCGACCTCTTCGCGCTCCACTGGCCCTACAAACAGCCCAAGGCGGGTCGGGACCTGCGCCGCTCGGCCCTGCATGAGCGCTGGCAGGCGCAGGGTGCGGTTTTCGGGCTGACGGCAGGATGGGAGCGCGGGCTGTGGTATGCCGGAAATGAAACCGAACGCGCCCTGCCCTATTCCGTGGGCGATCAGCCCTGGTGGCCCATCGCCGCGCGAGAGGCCGCGCAGATGGAAGCCGGCACCGTGCTGCTCGACCTCACCCCCTTCACCAAGCTTTCCGTCGAGGGGCCGGGCGCGCTGGCACAGCTGAACCGGCTCTGCCCCGCGCAGCTGGACGTGGCCGAGGGCCGTACGGTCTATACGCAATTCCTCAACCCGCGCGGCGGCATCGAGCTGGAGGCGACGGTGACGCGCCGTGGGCCGGAGCGTGTCGACATCACCGCCGGCGCCGCGACCCGCTGGCGCGATCTGGCCTGGCTGCGGCGGCATCTGGAGGGCGTAAGTGTCACCGACCGAACCGAGGAAGACTGCATCATCGGCGTGATGGGCGCGGGCAGCCGCGACACACTGCGGACGCTGGCGCAGGACTGGCGAGAGAAGCCCTTCGGCCATGCCGGTCCGCTCACCGTGGCCGGGGTGCCGGTCTGGGCCACCCGCCTCAGCTTCGTGGGCGAACTGGGCTGGGAATTGCGCGTCGCGAACGCCGACGCCCCCACCCTGTTCGATGCGCTGATCGCCACCGGCGCCCGGCCAATGGGTCATTTCGCCCTCGACGGCTGCCGGATCGAGAAGGGCTTTGTCCATTGGGGCCATGACGTGGGGCCGGAGATCACGCCGCTGGAGGCCGGGCTCGGCTTCAACATCAATTGGGCCAAGGACTTCGCCGGCAAGGCCGTGCTTGAGGCGCAGCGCGAACACCTTTCCCGCCGCCTTGTCCTCTGCGACATCGAAGGCGGCCCGCTCGTGCTGCATGACGAACCGGTCTGGGAGGGGGGCCGCGTGGTGGGCCTGACCACCTCGGGCGCGCGGGGCCCGCGCACGGGGCTGACTCTGGCCTTCGCACTGGTCGAGATGACGGATGCCCCCATGGCCGACCGTCGCTTCGAGATCGAGATCGCGGGGGCGCGATACCCGGCCAAACCGCTGGCCCGCCCCCCCTATGACCCCAAGGCGGAAAGGATGCGCGGATGAGCGACATTCAGGTTCTCATTATCGGCGGCGGCGCCATGGGCGTGTCGCTGGCCTATCACCTCGGGAAAGCCGGCTGGTCCGATGTGGTGCTGACCGAAAAGAACGACCTCACCCACGGCTCGACCTGGCACGCGGCAGGGCTCTGCACCCATTTTGCCCACAACCCGACCATTCAGGAGTTGCGCGCCACCTCCGTCCGGCTTTACCGCGACATCCTGCCGGAAGAGACGGGGCAAAGCTGCGGCTTCCACCCTACCGGCGCGATGCGCATCACTCGCAACCCCGACCGGATGGACGAGTTCCGACATGTCGCGGGGCTGTCGGATTTCACAGGTTATCCGCTGGAGGTGCTGACGCCCGAGCGGGTGGCCGAACTGCACCCGCTGGCGCGGCTCGACGGGCTGCGGGGCGGCATTTACGAGCCCGATGACGGGCATGTGGACCCGACGCTTGCCACGCAGGCCATGGCCGAGGGGGCGAAGGCGCGCGGCGTCACCATCCTGCGGCAGAACCCGGTCACGTCGATCCGCCGCGAGGGCGGGCACTGGCATGTTGAGACGCCGAAAGCCACCTTCCGCACCCGGCATCTGGTGAACGCCGCCGGCACCTGGGGCTGGGAAGTCGGCCGCATGATGGGCCTCAACATTCCTTCCGTTCCCGTGCTTCACCAGTATCTTGTCACCGACACCGTGCCGGCGGTGGCCGAGCGCATCGCGCAAGGCTTGCCCGAACTGCCGATCATCCGCGACCCCGAGGAAAGCTGGTATGTCCGGCAGGAGCGCGACGGGCTGATCCTGGGGCCGTATGAGAGGGAGGCGCAGGTCTGGTCGGTCGATGGCGTGCCGCCCGGGTTCGGCGCCGAGTTGCTGCCGCCCGATCTGGACCGGGTGGAGCATATCGTCGAGGCCGCCATGGCGCGCATCCCGGCCCTGGGCGATGGCGGGGTCAAATCGGTGATCAACGGGCCGATCACCTTCTCGCCCGATGCCAATCCGCTGATCGGTCCGGCGCATGGGGTGGAAAACGGCTGGCTTCTGACCGGCTCGTCCATGGGGGTGATGGAAGGCGGCGGCGCAGGCTGGTTCCTGGCCCACTGGATGACCCACGGCGCCCCGCCGATGGATGCGCTGGCGGTCGACTCGCGCCGTTTTGGGCCCTGGGCCGACCGGGATTATCGCGTCGCCAAGGCGATCGAGTGTTTCGGCCTGCAATTCGGTGTGCATTACCCGTTCGAGGAACGCCCCGCCGGGCGGTGCCTCCGCCTCTCGCCGCTGCACGACCGGATGCTCGCCCGCGGCGCGGTGATGGGCGCGGCGCATGGCTGGGAACGACCCAACTGGTTCTCCGGCACGCCCGGCGAAGCGGCCAGGGAAAGCTTCCAGCGCACCAACTGGTTCGCACCGGTGGCACGCGAATGCGAGGCGGTGACGACCCGGGTGGCGCTCGCCGACCTGTCGGTCTTTTCCAAGTTCGAGGTGACCGGGCCGGGCACGGCGGATTTCCTCGACACGCTGGGCGCCAACCGCCCGCCCGCGCCCGGGCGCGTGGGGCTCATTCATGCGCTCACGCCCGCAGGCGGCGTGGCGGCGGAATTCACCGTGGCCCGGCTGGCCGAAGACGCGGCCTATCTGACCAGCGCGGCGGCGGCCGAAGAGATGGATTTCGACCTGCTCGCGACCCATGCCGCAAAGCACGAGGTGCGCCTGCGCAACGTCACCGAAGAGCTGGGCGTGATCGGCCTGATGGGCCCGAAATCGCGCGTGGTTCTGGGGGCGTTGACCGATGCCGATCTGGGCCCGGGCTTTCCGTGGCTTTCGGTGCGCGAGATCACCGTGGCAGACCGGCCCGTGCGGGCCCTGCGCGTTTCCTACCTGGGCGAGCTGGGTTGGGAGTTGCACGCGCTCACAGCCGACCTGCCGACCCTTTTCGATGCGCTCGAAGAGGCGGGTCAGCCCCACGGGCTGGGTTTTTACGGCGCCTATGCGGCCAATTCCATGCGGCTGGAGAAGGGCTATCGCGGCTGGGGAGGCGACCTGACCACCGAGCGCACGCCCGAGGAGGCCGGGCTCGGTTCTCTGATCTGCGCCGAAGGGCGTGAATTCACCGGCCGCGAGGCCCTGCTCGAGCGGATGCAATGCCCCGACCGTTGGGAAATGGTGCTGCTGGAGGTCGAGAGCGGCACACTCGACCCGTTCTATGCCCATCCCGTGCGACACGCGGGCCAGCCGGTGGGCATCATCACCTCCGGCGCCCACGGCCACCGGACGAACAGGACGCTGGCGCTGGCCTATCTGCGCAGGCGCGGCCTTCGCGACGGGCTGTCGGTCGACATCCTCGGCCAGAGCTTTGCCGCCCGCGTTCTCGACCGCCCGCCCTTCGACCCCGACAACACCCGACTGCGATCCTGAGGAGAGACCCCATGACCGATCTTGAAAC
>JAUIBJ010000444.1 GCA_030428025.1 Alphaproteobacteria bacterium | reverse complement strand
ACGCCGTCATTGTTCTTGCTCAGCGTGGTGAGAGAAGGCACCTCCACCGTCATCAGTTCGGCCAGCGGCCCCTGGCCCATGCCGGATTCGCCGTGACAGGTGGCGCAGTTGTTCATGTATTCCTGTTTTCCGGTTTCGTCGGCCATGGCCATCCCGGCCAAGACCAAGCCGCAAAGGCTCGCGGCTGCTGCGGTTTTGAAAGATTTCATGACAGTCTCCCTTGCTGCGATCTCTGGATCGGCGGACCGGTCTGGCCCATTTTTCCATCTAGCACGGGCCTCGGGTGCCTGCGTTGACGCAAGTTAACGACGCCCGATCCCTCCCGGCTTGAGCCCCGGCTTGCAAAGGTCTATGCGGTGAGCGCCCCAAGGAGGTTCGCATGCCGCAGTTTCTCGACGCCGCCGATCCCGGATTCGACGCCGCCTTTACCGCCCTTCTGGGCACCAAGCGCGAGGAGGCGCCCGACGTGGATGCCGCCGTCGCCGGGATCATCGCCGATGTGCGCGCGCGCGGCGACGCGGCGCTGATCGAACTGACCGCCCGATTCGACCGGCTGAAACTCACGCCCGACCGGCTGCGGTTTTCGGAGGCCGAGATCGATTCCGCCGTCGCTCAGGTGCCGGAGGCGGAAGGCCGTGCGCTGGAACTGGCCGCCGAGCGTATCCGTGCCTATCACGCCCGCCAGATCCCCCGCGACGACAGCTGGACAGACCCGGACGGTGCCACGCTGGGCTGGCGCTGGTCGCCGGTTTCGGCGGCAGGACTCTACGTGCCCGGGGGGCTTGCCTCCTACCCGTCCTCGGTGCTGATGAACGCCATTCCGGCCAAGGTGGCCGGCGTGGACCGACTGGCCATCACCGTGCCCACGCCCGACGGGGCGGTCAATCCGCTGGTGCTGCTCGCGGCACGACTGGCCGGGGTGGACGAGATTTACCGCGTGGGCGGGGCGCAGGCGGTGGCCGCACTTGCCTATGGCACGGAGAGCATCGCGCCGGTGGACAAGATCACCGGGCCGGGCAATGCCTATGTCGCTGCGGCCAAGCGACGGGTATTCGGGCGTGTGGGCATCGACATGATCGCCGGGCCGTCGGAGATTCTGGTGATCGCCGATGCCGACAATGATCCTGACTGGATCGCGCTCGACCTGCTCAGCCAGGCCGAGCATGACGAAAGTGCGCAGGCAATCCTGATCACCGACGATGCGGTGCTCGGCCGGAAGGTGGCCGAGGCCGTAGCGGCACGTCTGGAAACGCTGGAGCGGCAGGTCATCGCGGGGGCGAGTTGGCGGGACTATGGCGCAGTGATCGTGGTGCCCGATCTGGAGATGGCGGCACGGCTTGCAGACCGGATCGCGCCCGAGCATCTGGAACTTTGCGTGGCAGAGCCCGAGGAGCTGGCCGCAAAGATCACCCATGCCGGCGCCATCTTCCTCGGGGCCTTCACTCCCGAGGCGATCGGCGACTATGTGGGCGGGCCCAACCACGTTCTGCCCACCGCCCGCTCGGCCCGGTTCTCCTCCGGTCTGTCGGTGATGGATTTCGTCAAGCGAACGACACTTGCGAAGATGACCCCGAAAGCGCTCAAGGCCATTGGCCCCGCAGCCGAAACGCTGGCGATCTCGGAAGGCCTGGAGGCTCACGGCCTGAGCGTGCGGGCCAGGCTCGACCGTCTGAACAATGACTGACGCCGTAGGGTGCGCTTCAGCGCACCTTCACCCTTCCCGCGCAATGGTGCGCTGAAGCGCACCCTACGGCGCAATCCCCCTTTTCGCCACACCGCCGCAAAAACGCCGCGTCCCGTCGCTTGGCCGCATTGCCCGTATCCTCGACGTGGGCTAGGGAACCGGCACGAACAGACGGAAAGACCGATCCGATGAGCCGCATCTGCCATATCGAACTGGACGACGCGAACCTGCCGCCGCCCACACCGGAAATCGAACAGGAACGCAAGGTCGCCATGTTCGACCTGATCGAGGAAAACTCGTTCACCCTGCCCAAGCGGGATGATCGCGTGGTGCCGGATGGGCCCTATCGCGTGGGTCTGTCGATCCGCGAGAAGCGGCTGGTCTTCGACATCCGCACCGAGGATGGCGAACCCGCGGCAGAGTTTCATCTTTCGCTTTCCCCCTTCCGGCAAGTGGTCAAGGATTACTGGTCGATCTGCGAAAGCTACTTCGATGCAGTGAAGAACCTGCCGCCCAGCCAGATCGAAACCATCGATATGGCCCGCCGCGGCATCCACAACGAAGGCGCCCGGGTGCTGGAGGAACGTCTGGAAGGCAAGGCCGAGGTGGACAGCGACACCGCCCGCCGTCTTTTCACGCTGATCTGCGTCCTGCATTTCGGGGGCTGAGAGCCATGGGCGAAGAGCTTCCCCAGTCGGTGCTCTTTTGCTGCGATCACAACGCCGTCCGCTCGCCCATGGCCGAGGGGATCATGAAAAAGCTTTACGGAACGGATGTCTATGTGCAGTCGGCCGGGGTCAAGAGCGACATGGAGATCGACGGCTTCTCGGTCGCCGTCTGCCGCGAACTGGGGGTCGAACTTGATCGCCACCGTACCCGCAGCTTCGACGAGATGGAGCAATGGGGCGACGACCTGTCCTCCTTCGACCTGATCGTCGCACTGAGCCCCGCCAGCCAACGCAAGGCGCTGGACCTGACCCGGCTCTTTCACCTCGACGTCGTCTACTGGCCGATCATGGACCCGACCGGCCTGGGCGAGACCCGCGAGGCCAAGCTCGCCGCCTATCGCCAGACGCGCGATCAGATCATCAAGCATCTCAAGGAAAAATGGGGTGACCCGGGAGGGTTGATATGAACGACACTGTACGAGCCTATTTCGACGCGTTCAACACCGGCGATGTGGCCGGTATGCTGGCCTGCCTGACCGATGACGTGGCCCATCACGTCAACGAAGGCCAGGTGCGCCAGGGCAAGGACGCCTTCCGCGCCTTCTGCGAGCACATGAACCGCTGCTACCGCGAGGAACTCACCGACATGGTGATCTTCGAGGCGGAGGGCGGCACAAGGGCGGCGGCCGAGTATGTGGTAAACGGCACGTATCTGCAAACCGACGAGGGCCTGCCCGAGGCCAGGGGCCAGACCTACCGCCTGCCCGCCGGGTCGTTCTTCACGCTGAAGGACGGTCTCATCTCCCGAGTGGTCACCTATTACAACCTTGCCGACTGGACCCGCCAGGTATCGCAATGATTCGGGTCGAGCGGTTGACCGGCCCGGCACTGACGGACGCGTTGGAGGATGTGGCGCGTCTCCGGATCTCGGTGTTTCGCGCCTTTCCTTACCTCTATGACGGCGATGCCGCCTATGAGGCCGAGTATCTGCAGACCTATCGCGATAGCGGGAATGCCATTCTCGTCGGCGCCTTCGACGGCGCGCGGCTGGTGGGGGCTGCCACCGGCACGCCGATGGAGGATCACGCCGAGGATTTCGGCGCCGCCTTCGAGGGGAAGGGCATTCCGCTTGCCGACATCTTCTATTGTGCTGAAAGCGTGCTCCTGCCCGAGTATCGCGGGCAGGGCGTCGGCCACGCTTTCTTCGACGCGCGAGAGGCGCATGCCAGTGCGCTGGGGCGCCGCTATTCGGCCTTCTGTGGGGTCGTGCGACCGGCCGATCACCCACTGAAGCCCGCCGACTACCGCCCGCTCGACGGCTTCTGGCGCAAGCGCGGTTATGCGCCGGTGCCGGGGGCCATCGCGCAGTTCCGCTGGAAGGATCTCGACCAGGACGAGGAAACCGCCCATCCGCTGCAATTCTGGATGCGCCGGCTCTGACGGCCACCGGGGCTCAACGCTGCCCTTGCCAGAACGAAAAAGGGCCCGCCGTGCAGGCGGGCCAGTTTGCTCAGGGAGGAAGCGAAGGGTCAGAGGGTCAGTAGCACTGCCACAGGGTCACCCAGTTGCCCCAGTAGTCGTAGACGGTGATCCATTCGCAGTAGCTGGCGG
>JAUIBJ010000443.1 GCA_030428025.1 Alphaproteobacteria bacterium | reverse complement strand
GGGGTTTCGCGGACTGTCAGAGAAACTGTGCCGCGACCCGCACGAAGACCTCCGGAATTTCGCGGAGAGTATAGCCGCCCGGCTGGCTGCGCGCGGCCCAGACGATCATGACCCCGGCCACGACCGCCGAAAAGGCTGCCACCCGCGGCGGGCGCCCATCGGAGAAGGAGGAGAGCATCGCCGGCACCGACAGAACCGCCAGCAGGATGCCGATGATCAGGATCAGGTCGGGGGACACGGGGCCCTCCCTTTCGCAAACCGGCGGCGGTGTGCCGCCCTGCGCCCAGATTAGCCCGGTTCGATCGAATAAATCAAACTTTCCTGACAGGGGGCCACGCGCAGGATGTTGGTGGTGCCGGGCACGTTGAAGGGCACGCCCGCGGTCACGACGATCTGGTCGAGCGGTTGGGCATAGCCCTGCTCTCGCGCGGCGCGGGCGGCATTGATTACCGCCTTCTTGAACCGGTCCAGCTCGCCCGTCATCACGCAGTTCACCCCCCAGGTCAGCGCCAGCCGCCGCGCGGTGTTGCGCAGATTGGTCATCGCGATGATCGGCACCCGCGGCCGTTCGCGTGCCGTCAGCAGCGCGGTGGTGCCCGACTGGGTGAAACAGCAGATGGCGACGATATCGGTAGCTTCGGCGATCTCGCGCGCCGCGGCGACGATGCCGTCGGCCACGCTGGTGCGGTTGATCACGCGCGAGGCCTCGATGATCTGGGTATAGGTCGGGTCGCTTTCCACCTCGCGGGCAACGTTGTCCATGGTGGTGACCGCCTCGACCGGATACTGGCCGGCGGCGGATTCGGCCGACAGCATCACGGCGTCGGTGCCCTCGTAGATGGCGGCGGCCACGTCAGACACCTCGGCGCGGGTTGGCATGGGGCTTTCGATCATCGATTCCAGCATCTGCGTCGCCACGATCACAGGCTTGGCCTTTGCCCGGCACTTGCGCACCAGCCGTTTCTGGATGGGCGGCACGTTCTGAACCGGCAGTTCCACCCCCAGATCGCCCCGCGCGATCATGATCCCGTCCGAGGCGGCGAGGATGTTGTCGAACCACTCCACCGCCGACGGCTTCTCGATCTTCGACAGGATCGCGGCGCGGCCGCGGGCCAGTCCGCGCGCCTCCTCCACATCCGCCGCGCGCTGCACGAAGCTCAGCGCCAGCCAGTCGACGCCCAGTTCGCAGGCGAACTCCAGATCCTCGCGGTCCTTTTCGGAAAGTGCCGCCAGCGGCAGCACCACATCCGGTACGTTCACACCCTTGCGGTTGGAAATCGTGCCGCCCACGACCACCTCTGTCTCGGCAAAATCCTCGCCGCACTCGGTGACTTTCAGGCGGATCTTGCCATCGTTGACCAGAAGCGTGGCGCTCGGCTCCAACACTGCGAAAATCTCCGGATGGGGCAGACAGACGCGGGTGGCATCGCCCGGTGTCTCGTCGAGATCGAGGCGGAAGGCTGCGCCTTCTTCGAGGTCCTCCTCGTCATTTGCAAATTCGCCCACCCGCAGCTTCGGGCCCTGCAGGTCAGCCAGGATGCCGATGGGGCTGTTCAGCTCCTCCTCGATCCGGCGGATGATGGCGTGCTTTTCGCGGATGCTCTCATGCGTGCCGTGGCTCATGTTCAGCCGGAAGACATCCGCCCCGGCCTCGTGCAGGGCACGGATCGTCTCGTAGCTTTCCGATGCCGGCCCCAGCGTGGCGACGATCTTGACGTTGCGGTGGCGTCTCATCCTGGTGTCCTTCTGTGCCGCGCCAGAACAGCGTGACGCGCGTCGATCTGTCAATGGGCCTGTCGCGAATGGCGCTGGCGGGTACGGAAAGCCTCGTTAACGCTAACGGGCTTGCACTCGCTTATTCCCCAATTCACATCCCGGCGCAACTGTCCTAAAGCGTCGCCAAAGGACATGACAGCCCGATGACATACCACCCGTTCGAGATCGAAGGGGCAGACCGCCCTGCGCGCTGGCTCGTGACCTGCGACCATGCCACCAACACCGTGCCTGATTTCGTGAATGGCGGTACTCTGGGCCTGTCGCAGGCCGACATGAACCGCCACATCGCCTATGACGTGGGCGCGCTGGGCGTGGCGCGGGAATTGGCGCGGCTGCTTGACGCGCCTTTCATCGCCACCGATTTCTCGCGGCTGGTGATCGATCCCAACCGGGGCGAGGACGACCCGACCCTGGTGATGAAGCTTTATGATGGCACGATCATTCCCGGCAACCGCCATGCCGACAGGGAGGAGGTGGAGCGGAGGCTGAACCGGCTTCATCGGCCCTATCATACCGCACTGGCGCAGCTGGCGGCGCGGCGAGCCGATACGGTGATCGTGTCGGTCCACAGCTTCACCCGGCAACTTCGCGGCCGCCCGCCCCGGCCGTGGCATCTGGGCGTGCTCTATGCCGCCGACGAGCGGCTGACCCGGCCCCTGATCGCCCGGCTTCGGGCCGAGCAGGATCTGGTGGTCGGCGAGAACGAGCCTTATGGCGGTCACCTGCCCGGCGACGCCATCGCCCGTCATGCGATCGCCTACGAGCGGCCCAATGTGTTGCTGGAAGTGCGCAACGACCTGATCGGGCAGGAGGCGGACCAGGTGGCCTGGGCGCGGCGGCTGGCGCCGATCCTGGAGGAAGCGGCGGCGACGGCGGGGGTTTGAGCTTAACGACAGGTGGTCGCGTTGGAGTGCCGGTGGACGTTGACCGAGCCGGGTAGGGCCAGCCCTTGGGGCGGTCGGGCACTTCCCTGCGCTGCGCAAGGCGCGGCTTGATTCCGGGCATGGGATGGAAATCGACCCTCCGCGCGAAGTGCTCTCCCATCCCCACTTTCCGGTTGCGCCCGCCGCACCGCCGCGCCTTTACTCTCCCGAAAAGGAGACCGCCCATGCCGCATATCGTCATCGAACATTCCAAGGGCCTCGACGGCACGCACGATCTGCAGGCGCTTTGCGATGCGCTGTGGGAAGCCGTCGCCGCCCATTCCTCCGTCACGAGCCCCGACACCGTGCGCATCCGCAGCATCGCCGCCACTGCTTCGCGCATCGGGGTGGAGCCGCAAAGCTTCGCACATGCCACGCTCCTGCTCCTCCCGGGCCGCGACGAGGCCGCCCGAAACGAGCTGGCGCAGCTCGTGATGGATCACCTTCAAAGCCACCTGCCGGATGCGGGCAGCCTGACCGTCCGTCTGACCGACTTGAACCCGCCCTACCTCAAGCGCATGTTGTAACCGGAAAGGAGACCCTCATGGACGACCAGACCCGTATCGAGCTCGAGGCCGCCGCGTTCCGCGCGCTGCGCGAGCACCTGATGGAAAAGCGCACAGATGTGCAGAATATCGACATGATGAACCTCGCCGGGTTCTGCCGCAACTGCCTCTCTCGCTGGTATCAGGAGGCCGCCAACGCGCGCGGCATCGACATGGGGAAAGAGGAGGCGCGCGAGATCTTCTACGGCATGACGATGGACGAGTGGAAAGCCAACTACCAGACCGACGCGTCGTCCGAGAAACAGGCGGCCTTCAAGAAGGCCTTCGCCGAGAACGTGGGCGACAAGGGCTAAAGCGACGCGATGAACCGGTGCAGGTGGCGGGCCACCTCGTCGCCGGCTTCCAGAAGCAGCGAGTGCTTGTATCCGGGCAGGATCACCAACTCTGACACCGGCAGCGCCGCGTCGATCTTTCGGTTCAGCCGTGGGTTGCAGCCGCCGTCATTCTCGCCCGTCAGCACAAGCGCGGGAGCGGCCACCTCGTGAAGCCAGGGCGCCATTTCGGTGCCGGCATAGATGCGGAAGACATTCAGGAACACATCCGGATCGGTGTCGACCACCTGTTGCAGCCGGCGTTCCACCACGTCCGGATGCGCGGCGATGAAGGCGTCGGTAAACCAACGATCGGTGAGCGTTTCCAAAACTTGCGGAATGCCCTTGTCCTCCATCGCGCGCACAACGCCCCAGACCTTTGCGCTGTCG
>JAUIBJ010000442.1 GCA_030428025.1 Alphaproteobacteria bacterium | reverse complement strand
TAGCTGTCGGTCGACAGCGCCAGCACAAGGGTCGATGTGCCATGATAACAGAACTCGCCCGTCAGCACGCCGCTTTGTCCGGTAACGTGGCGCGCGAGCTGTATCGCCAGATCGTTCGCTTCCGTGCCGGTACAGGCGAAATAGCAGGTGTCGAGGTGATCGGGCAATTTTGCCGTCAGCGCTTCGGCGAATTCCACGATCGCCTCGTGCAGATAGCGCGTGCTGATGTTCAGCTTGCCCGCCTGTTCCGCGAGGGCCGCCACCACATCCGGATGGCAATGCCCGACAGAGGCGACGTTGTTGTAGAAATCCAGGTATTTTCTGCCGTCAGCATCCCACAGCCACATTCCCTCGCCTCTGACGATGTGCAGGATCTCGTCGAAGAAATACGGCGCGTCCGGGGGCAGGACGCTGGATCGGCGGTTTTCCAGGGTGCGGTTGAGCATGCGCGTTCCTTGCTGGGCGAGTGGCGGGAAGGGGTCAGGATCCTGTGGCGAGGGCCGCGGTAAAGCTGCGGCGGTCGATCGAGGAGATGGCGTTGACCGCATCGATCGCGGCTGGCAGGTGTGTCGTCTCAATGGCGGGATCGAGGTTCGCGTGCTTCAGCCGGAACATGGCAAGCTGGGCGCACAAGATGGCGCGCGCCAGCGTGGCATCGAACAGAAGCGGCAAATGCGCGTCCGGAAGCGTGGCCCGGGTGCGAAACCCCGAAATCATTTCCCGGCAGCACGCGAGGAAATCGGGAACCACTCCGGCGAACTCTCCCAGAGACGAGGACAGCTCCATCACAGTAGGCCGGCAAACCATGTCGCCGAAGTCGATGCAGCCGGTCAGTCGCGTCGGGTCGTCCGGGTCGCAAAGCACATTGCCGGGGTGCAGGTCGTTGTGGATGACTCGGGCGGGCAGGCTGTGAAGGCGCGGCAGGGTGTCCTCGCGGAAGCGGGCGAGGAAGGCCTCGCCGACATCCTTCAGGACGGGCGGCAGATAATGCGTGCCGAATCCGTCCATCACGATGAGGCCGTTCATCACGTCCCAGGGCAGGAATTCCGGTTGTGGCGGCGGCATTCCGTCCAGCGCGTTGACCAGTCGGCCCATCAGCACGCCGACCGCATGTATCGTTTCGGCCGACAGATCCTGGACCGTGTCGAGTGGCACGCCCGGCACATGGGTCAACAGGCGAACGTGGTGGGCCGTGCCGCCCGCGTCTTCGATCGTACAGCGCGGCTGGCCGTCGCGCGTGGGCACCCGCCGGGGCACGCCGAGTCCGGGATCCTTGCGCCGGATCCGGTCGAGGGCACGGATCTGGAAGTCGATTGCCTCGGTGCTTTCCTGCGGGGCGGAAATCTTCAGAACGAAGTGGCGACCGTCAACGGTGGAGGCGCGAATGTTCTGGTCCCGCTCGCCCGTCAAAGCCGACAACGAGCCGGCAAGACCGTAGGACTCGCGCAGCAGCCGGGCGACCTCTTCCATGGGAAAGCGTGGCGGCGTGAAGCGGAAAACCTCAGCAGTGGGCACGCTCGGCAAGATCATCTGCGAACCGCTCACCATTTCTCAAAAAGATATGATCGGGTTTTCAAGTCAGCCACCCTCCCCTTCCAGAAGCTGTACGCAAAGGCAGGATAAGTCAAAGAGATGCATCGAGAAACCGCTTTCCCGTATCCCGGCGAAAGCCGGAGAAGCCGCAAGGCGAAATTCTGGGAAGCTTTTCGACGAAGACACGTGTCAAGAAGGCTGAATTGAAATTCCTAAACAAAACAATGCACAAAAACAGCCAACCAGAAGTCTTCGTCACCGACAAGCTGGGGTCTTACGGCGCTGCACTGACGGAAATTGGCGCCACATATTGACAAGAAACCGGACGTGGGATGCCCCCATTGAGTGGTCTAGGTTGATTGTTAGTGCATGACCGGCCTCTGGTCCATCTGGACGATACTTTCCGGTGCGGGTGGCCGGTATCCAAGGGCGCTGTGAAGCCGAACGGTGTTGTAGTGTCTTTTCCAGGTTTCGATGATGATCCTCGCCTCCAGAAGAGTTCGCCGTTAAGCAGTTCGTCGCGGAAGCGGGCATTGAAGTTTTCGCAATATCAAAAGGGGCAGGTGGCATTCCACTACAGGAACGATACAAGCTTCAGACGTATTCCTGTCGATACCCCGTCGGACGACCTGCGTATCGCACATTTCGGGTATGATGTCAGGGATGCACGACGCGATCCCAACGTGATCCTGCCGATTGCTGCGCTGCAGGCTCTGGTTGGCGATGGCACTATTGGCAGCCTGTGCTCCCACGCGCTGACAATCATGGGCGGTATCTATTCCCAGCGAAAGGTGAAGGATGAGTTGCTAACGGCGCTTCGGAACGAGCTTTCCCGGATGAAACCGGACATAGTTCTCCTGATTCCGGCCTGTCCGATCTGCCATCAGACAGTGGGTATTCTGGCGAGAGGCTTGGAGGAGGCCGGTTTTTCGACTGTCATGATGAGCAGCGCGTTTTCGATCACGGCACTCGTCCATCCGCCCCGGGTTGTCTTTCTGGACTATCCACTTGGACATACTGCCGGACGGACGAATGACCGCGACGAACAGCGTGCCATTGCAGAGGCTGCCTTGTCGTTGCTTGAAACGGTTAAGGAACCGGGCGAGATTCATCCGCTCGATTTAACATGGCCCGGCGACTGGAAGACGAACGATCCCGCGCGGGATTATGACTGGCCGGAACGATTCGATCGTCCCGATTACCACAACACTGAAGACCGTGACGCCGCAATTTCCCGCCACGGAGAGCGCATCGCCTGCGGTGCCGATACGTCTCGTTGCGCGCCACCTGACTGAACGAGGGAACAAGAT
Source organism: Alphaproteobacteria bacterium (assembly GCA_030428025.1). Lineage (GTDB taxonomy): Bacteria > Pseudomonadota > Alphaproteobacteria > Rhodobacterales > Rhodobacteraceae > Roseovarius. The sequence goes on along the minus strand of JAUIBJ010000442.1, from coordinate 1,126 downwards.
AAGCCCCGAACCCTATCAGCTGTCTGACCGGCTGACCATGTCCACGGCCCTCGAAAGGCCGGCTGCAGAGACCCCCGACCATCCGTTCCTGTGGTTTACTGAAACCGGCGAAAGCATGACCTATGGCGCCTTCAACGAAAGCGCCAACAGGGTGGCGCATGGTCTCGGGCAATTTGGCGTCACCCGCGGCGACATAGTCGTTCTTGTCATGAAGACCCGTGCGGAATACCTGATCGCCTCCTACGCATTGAAGAAAATTGGCGCAGTCGAGGCGGGTCTGAACAGGGCACGTTTCCGGCCCACAAGGTTCGAAAGCACAATCGCGGGCAAACGCCCCAGCGTCAGGACTGGGCAGAGGTAGCTCCCCGCCTCGGCATCGTCCCGGACAGAGGGTTGCGTCGGGCGCCGTCATTGAGGGTCAGGCGCAGGTTGCCGTCGGCATCCAGGCCTTGCAGCAGGATGGCTTCGATTACACGGGGATGTCCGTTTTTGGTATTACAAGATGTTGATTTCGACGCTGTCGGCCAGACTGTTGGCGATGAAACAGTAGCGGTGCGCACGGTCCTGCATCTGCTCCAGTTCCGCCTCGGAAACGTCAAAACCGGTATCGAAGCGGACAACCGGATGCAGGTCGATCCGCGTTACCGACATCTGGCCTCTTGGGTTCTTGCCCAGATGGGCCACAGCGTAGTCGTGATAACTCGCCACCGGCCAGCCAGCCTTGGAGCAGAGCGCGAGAAAGGTCATCATGTGGCAGCTCGACAGGGCCGAGGCCAGCGCCTGTTCGGGGTTGGTGTTGTCCGGATCTCCGCCCCAGTCCGGGGCGGAATCCACCGCTACGTCATACTGGTCGTTGTACTGCACCACATGTGCGTTCGAGTAACTGCCGGGCTTTAACACCGGTGTCGCGCGCTGCCAGTGCAACTGGATCGCAAGATCGGACATGGGATTCCTTCCTTGACAGAGATCGCTCAGGCGGCGGCGATGGTCTTTTTCGGGTCGTGGAACGGGCATTCCACGATCGTGGCCCGGGTCGGCCCGGAGGACGTGATCACGTCGACCGAGGCACCGAGCACCGCATGCTCCGCCGCCACCATGGCCAGCGCGATGTTCTGCTCCAGCCGCG
>JAUIBJ010000441.1 GCA_030428025.1 Alphaproteobacteria bacterium | reverse complement strand
AAGATCGAGACATTGGCCCTCGTCCCGTCGAGGAGAACCGGAAGCATCGCCGCGTCCGGAAAGAGCGCCGATTGCGGGAAGTTGAAACCGAAGGGATCGCGCAATGGCCCGGCGACGAGGTAATAGAGAAGTTGCAACACGATCGAATTCAGCATCAGCGTCACGAGGATTTCGTTCGCATTCAGCCGCGCCCTGAGGAAGGCGGCGAGCCCGGCCAGGGCCGCGCCTCCGGCCGCCCCCATCACGACCATCGCGGGCAGCATCAGTGCGGACTGACTATCGTTGAACCAGATCGGCAGCAGGCTGCCGCAAATGGCCCCGGCGATCAGTTGCCCCTCGGCCCCGATATTCCAGACTCGGGCGCGAAAACCTATGGCCAGAGCCTGCGCGATGATCAGCAAGGGCGCGGTCTTGAGGATGATCTCGGCCAGATTGAACGTCGACGAAAAGGGAGCGAGATAGAGATAGTAGAGCGCCTTGCCCGCCGGTACGCCGAGAGCGGAAAGGATCGCGACGCTACCGATCAATGTGGACGCAACGGCAATCAGCGGCGGGATCAACTGATCCGTGCGCCGCCTGCGCGAACGCGGCTCGATAACGAATGGCAGTCTCATGCGGACACCTCGCGAGCTTGGGGAATGGCCGCGAAATCTCCCGCCATCATCGCCCCGATGGTGGCCTCGGTGGCCAGATCGCGGCTCAGTGGCTCCGACAGGCGACCACGGAACATTACGAGGAAGCGGTCTGCAATCTCGAAAAGCTCTTCCAGTTCCTCACTGATAACCAGAATCGCTACGCCCTCGTCCCGCAGCCGGATCAGTTCCTGACGGATCGTGAAGGCGGCGCCTGCATCGACGCCCCAGGTCGGCTGCGCGACGATCAGAACCTTCGGCTTCAGCGCAATCTCGCGAGCGACGATGAATTTCTGAAGATTGCCACCCGAAAGCTCGCGCGCTTCGGAGGCCGGGCTTTGGCACCGGACGTCCATCGCTTCGATGCAGGCCTGCGTAAAAGCCCGCGTCCGCGCCCAATCGACGGACCAGCGTCTGCGGAGACCATGCTCGCTGGCGGTCAGAAGCGCGTTCTTTTCAAGCGACAACTCGGGGACCGAGGCGACGTTGTTGCGGTCCTCGGACACATAGGCAAGCCCGGCGCGGCGACGCACCCAAGGGTCCGCGTGCGAGACATCCTGGCCGAGCATGGATATGACCTCGCGACTGCCGCGCGGCAACGCCAACTCGCCCGAAAGCACCTTGGCCAGCTGGGTCTGACCGTTGCCCGATATACCCGCAATCCCGACGATCTCGCCCGGGCGAACCTCGAAACTGATGTCGCTCAGGGCCTGATCCAGCGGATCGACGGGCTGATAGCTCAGATTGCGGATCGTAAGCGCCGGGGGGCCTTCCGGTTTTCGCGGCGGATGGTCCGGATGCGGAATCTCGCGCCCGATCATGAGCGCAGCCAGATCGTGCGCCGATATTGCGGCCGGATCCACATGCGCCGTCACCCTGCCCCGCTGAATGACTGTAGCCGAATGGCAAAGCGACCGGATCTCTTCAAGCTTGTGCGAAATGAACAGCACCGCGCAGCCGGCTTCAGCCAGTCGTCTGATCGTGTCGAATAGCGCGGGCACAGCGCTCGGCGGAAGGACGGACGTCGGCTCGTCAAGTATGATCAGTTTCGGTTCCACCAGCAGGCAGCGAATGATTTCGACCCGCTGCCTCAGGCCCATGGGGAGAGAGTGAACGATTGCGTCGGGATCGACTTCCAGACCTGCCGCCTTGCCCTTTTCCCTGATCATCTGGCGCAGTTCGGTCAGGGGTTTGGGCACTGCCATGGCGATGTTTTCGACGACGGTCATGGATTCGAACAGCGAGAAATGCTGGAAAACCATGCCGATACCGGTTTCCCTGGCATGTGCGGGGTTGCGCAGCTCAATTGGCCGCCCGTTCCACAGTATGTCGCCTTCATCCGGTTGCAGCACGCCGTAGATCATCTTCATCAGCGTCGATTTTCCGGCGCCGTTTTCGCCAAGTACCGCATGAATCGCCCCCGGCGCGATGATCATGTCGATTCCATCGTTGGCCGTGAAGCTGCCGAACCTCTTGGTCAGTCCCTTCAGTTCGAGCAAGGGCGGCATATGACCGAATTGCGTGCTCATAAATCCAGCACCAGATACTTCGAGAGAGCGCGCGAAACGCACGGTGCGAAGAGACCTTCCTTCTCCTGTTCCTCTTCCGATAGATAGAGGTCTCTGTGATCGGCGGTTCCTTCGATCAATCGGGTGACGCAGGTCCCGCAGATACCTTGCTCGCAGCTGGTTTCGATCTCGATCCCGTTCTCGCGCAACGCTTCGATGATCGTCTGTTCCGGACCCACCGTGATTTCCCGGCCATTCGAGGCCAATCGAACGACAAACCCGTCGCTCTCACCGCCAACCAGGGGCGGGGCGGCCGAGAATCTTTCGAACTTGATTTGGTCGGCCTGCCAGCCGCAGGTGGCACTGATGGCTTCGATACAGTCCATAAAGGGCGCGGGTCCGCACATATAGATCTGGTCCGCACGACCGGGGTTTCGCAGCAAATCGCCAAGCAACTCCTCCAGCACCGGCGGGACGATGCCAAGATGAAACACGACCCGGTCCATCCAGCCACTCTCTGCGATCAGATCGCGGAATGCCAGATCATCGTTCGACCGTACGAAGTAATGCATCTGGAAGTCGGCACCGGATTTGTGCAGTTCTCGCGCCATCGAAACAAGCGGCGTCACGCCAATCCCACCCGCAAACAGCAGATGCCGCGCCTCGCCCACGGCCAGTTCGAAATTGTTTTTCGGCAGGCTGATCTTGAGCCGCGCCCCGGCTCTGGCGGTTTCGTGGACCGCAATCGAGCCGCCCCGGCTGTGCACCTCTTTCTTGACCCCAAGCATATAGCTTTCGGTGTTTGTCGGCTCTCCCATCAGCGAATACTGGCGGACGATATCCGGCGCCGCTTCGACATCGACATGTGCACCGGCGGCAAACTGCGGCAGGCCACCGCCGTTTTCAGAAACAAGCTTGAGGCGCACAATATCCGGCGTTTCCATAACCACGTCGGCGATGACCGTGCGGATGGTGCAACGAGTAGCGACGGTCATGCGAACTCCGGAACACCAGACATCGAATCGAAGGCAGGCAACTGGCGAAACGCCCGCATCCAGTTGCGCAGGGACGGGAACTCCTCGTGCCCGATGCCGCCATCGCCGGACAGCGCCACGTACGGAAAGCAAGCGACATCGGCGATCGTCGGCCTGTCGCCGACGATCCAGGTCAGGCCCTGGCGCCGAACCAATGTCAGGTGGTCGTCCAGCACACGGAAGGCGGCGCGGGCATTGCTGCGCGCCTCATTGATATCAAGATCGTAGCCCAGCGTGTCATGCAGCCTGGCCGCCGACGCCGCCATGATCTCGCCGCCTGCAAAAGACAGCCACATCATCACCTGACCGAACCTGGCGGGGTCCTCGGGCAGCCACTGTCCAGACCCGTCATATTTCTTTGCGAGATAGCACAGGATCGCCTGGGCATCGCGAAGCCGCAAATCGCCGTCGTCCAGGACCGGCAACTGGCCAAGCGGATTGATCTCGAGGAAATCGAGAGTTTTGTGCTCGCGCGCCGGATAGAAGTTGACCGCGACTTTCTTGTAGTCCAGCCCAAGAAAATCCAGCAGCAGCCGCACCTTGTAGCAACTTCCGGACAGCGGGTAGTCGTACAGTGTGATCGTCATATCATGCGGCCTTCTGAAGTCCGAAGGTGATGCCACTGCTCTTGAGCCAGCGGCGGAACGCGATTGAACTCATGTCGGCCTTGGTCGGAATCTCCGCATTCGGCGCCAGTGACAGTAGCCTTGGCCGCTGATTTTCCAGGATGATCCGGTCCTGAAGGAAAATGGTCTGCTGGAAGCCGACCAGTTCGCTATCCGACAATTGATCGTCG
>JAUIBJ010000440.1 GCA_030428025.1 Alphaproteobacteria bacterium | reverse complement strand
AGAGATGCTTTTCGGCCATCTTCTCCAGCCAGTCCTGCGGCAGGTCGACGGCCTCCAGCACCTGATCCACGCCGATCTGCTCCAGCCCCTCGAAACTGGCGGCGAAGGCGCGGTCGAACCGGTCGATGAGCCGTTCGTCCTTCACCATCGCGGCACGGGCGAGGTAATAGAACCCCTCGACGTCGTAGGTCACCAGATTGGCGGCCATGGCTTCGAGGAAGGTAAGGTATTCGCGCAGGGAGACGGGCAGGCCGGCCTTGCGGAGGTTTTCGAAGAACGGCAGGAACATGCCGCCTCAGCCCCCGGCCCGCAGGATCACGATGCTGAGGAAAAGCCCCGCCAGTGCGAAGACCAGCCCGTAGACGACGGCATATTGCACCATGTCGGCCACGACCCCCTTGCGGCGGCGCGCGACCCAGGCCCCGAGAAGGGCCCCCAGCACAAGCCCGATGGCGGCAAGCAGCATGCGTTTATCCGTTCGGTTCCTTCTGCGGGTTGAGGGCGGAGATCTCGCGCAGCTTCGCGCGCACCGCCCAATCCGCCCCGAACCCGTAACGCGCCCAGCCCAGACTGTCCAGCCGGACGGCCTTCGCCTCGTCCATGCGGCCGGTCAGCTCCAGCGCCTCGGCCTGAAGCATCATCAGCGTTGCCAGAAGGGCCGCGTTCTCGTGCCGCTCGGCAATGCCCTTGTGCGGCGCGATGAGTCGCAGCGCCTCTTCGCCGTCGCCCCGGCTGATGGCATAGGCCGCAAGTTGGGACGCGGCATAGGCCTGATGCAGTGCCGTGCCGGGCGCCGCGCGGTAGATCCGTTCGGCAGCGACGAACTGGCGCAGGGCGAATTCGGGCTCCGATACCTGTGTCAGCCGGCCCAGCGCGAAATGGCTGAAGGCAAGCCGGTGGTCGCGCCATCCGCGCGCCTGGGCGATGTCAAGCGCTTCGCGCGCCGCGCGCCGCCGCGCATTCGGCAGGGTGCCGGGGCCCAGCGCCGTCTGTATGGCGCGGATCCAGGCGCGCGGCGTGGGCGCATCGGCATGCGGTGCGATCCCGTCGCCGCGCGGGTTGAGCCGAGACAGGATCGCCGGCAGCCGTTCGGCCACCTGCGCCTGGGTCATGCCGCTGCGCAGTTCCGGCGCGTAATAGGCGCGCAGGATCAGCATGTCGAAACCGGTCAGCACCGTATGCACGTTGTCGTCGTTGAAGACGCTGTCTGGCAGGCGGTAAAGGTCGTTGAGCGGGCCGATCGCCTGGGCCAGTTCCTCGTGGAGGCAGTCGCGCACCTCCTGAGGCGAACTGTCGCCGGGCACGAAGATGGCGATCCGCTTGCGCTCGGTCAGGTCGCTCCAGTTGGTTACGCTGGAATGGCGCGCGCTGCGGTATTCCTGCAGGCTCGAGACATTGGGCACAACGAAACAGGCGGCCTTGGGCAGGAATCTGCGGATGTCGGCGCGGCTGACCGCCTCGATGGTGATGTTGGCGTCCTTGCCGCGGCCGCGCACCCGGCCGATGTCGATCCCGGCCTCGTTGCGCAGGCGCTGCACCAGACGGTTGAGATCGGGCATGAGCGTCGGCGGCGGGTTCCCGGTGACGCGGACCGAGATCGGGCCGGTGAAGCGTGAGAACCGCTCCAGTCGGCGACCGGATTCAAGCTGGAACGTCAGTTCGAGGAAATCGCGATAGATGTCGCGGTTGGAGCGCGCCGGCGGCTCCGGCCGGGCGGTCTTGAACGCTTTCATCGCCGGAAGGCTGGCCGCGTCGGGCGTGGCCGCGCGAGAGGCGACATGGTCCTGCGGCACCGACATGCAGGCGGATAGCATCAGACATAACGGAAGGATTGCGCGGCGCATGGGGCCCCCAGAACTCGGTTTCACTCTCAACTCTTGCGCCCCGGACGGCGTGGCCGCCCCGGTCGCGGCGCAATAAGGCGGGCCATCCTGTCGGCGGTAGGGAAGGGAGGTGGCAAAAATGCGGCTGCGGCGATTCGGAGCGGCTTTCGTAGGAAAAGGCTTGAATCCCCGAAACAATCCGCAATTTCGTTCGGTATTGTTTCCCGCCGCGCCGCAGCGGGACACGCCTTTCTGTCCCGCTTCCCGGCCCGTCCAGGTCGGGCCTGTGGATCTGCAAAAAGGATTTCTCGGTCGCACGGGGTAGCAGGCTCTTTGCATCGGGTCGGGGGCGGCCTCGACCGCACCGGGACAGGTTACACCGTTTGCGCCGCCGGAACAGCCTTTTTCCGGAGGCAAGGCCCGCTACCTCTGCCGCCGCGCCATGAAGGCAAGGCGCTCGAACAGGTGCACGTCCTGCTCGTTCTTCAGCAGCGCCCCGTGCAGACGGGGCAGGGCGTCGGCCCCCTCGCGGCGCAGGTCATCCGCCGTCAGATCCTCGGCCAGGATCAGCTTGAGCCAGTCCAGCACCTCCGAGGTAGAAGGTTTTTTCTTCAGCCCGGCCTGATCGCGGATCTCGTAGAACTGTGTCAGCGCCGTCGTGAGAAGCTGTTCCTTGATGCCGGGGTGATGGACTTCCACGATCTTCCTCATCGTCTCGGCGTCGGGGAAGCGGATATAGTGGAAGAAACAGCGCCGCAGAAAGGCGTCGGGCAGTTCCTTTTCGTTGTTGGACGTGATGATCACGATCGGTCGCTGCCGGGCGCGGATGGTCTCGCCCGTCTCGTAGACGTGGAACTCCATCCGGTCGAGCTCCTGCAGCAGATCGTTCGGAAACTCGATATCGGCCTTGTCTATCTCGTCGATCAGCAGAACGGTCTTTTCGTCGGCCTCGAAGGCCTGCCACAGCTTGCCCTTGCGGATGTAGTTCTTCACGTCATGAACCCGTTCCTCGCCCAATTGGCTGTCGCGCAGGCGGCTGACCGCGTCGTATTCGTAAAGCCCCTGCTGCGCCTTGGTTGTGGACTTGATGTTCCATTCCAGCATCCGCAGGCCCAGCGCATCGGCCACCTGGCGGGCCAGTTCGGTCTTGCCCGTGCCGGGCTCTCCCTTGACCAGAAGCGGACGCTCCAGCGTGACGGCCGCATTGACCGCCACGGTCAGGTCTTCCGTGGCGACATAAGAGTCGGTTCCGACGAACTTCATGAAATATATATCCTTTCTGCATCTTTCCCGGGCCGTGCCGCCGGCACCGTACTGCGTTGCAGAAAACACCGCAATGGCGCGTGATTGTGTAGTGACAATCCTCGGATGCGGGTGTAAGTCCACGCCCGAGGGCGCGCCATTTGTCTGAGGAGAATGTCATGCCGGACTCTGGCCTGAGCGAGGGAGTGGAAATGAAAGCCGAAGTCTTTCTGCCCGAGGACTATCGTCCCGCAGACGACGAACCATTCATGAACGAACGGCAGGTGGAATATTTCCGCCGCAAGCTGATCAACTGGAAGGCAGAAATTCTCGAAGACAGCCGCGACACGATCGAAGGGCTGCAGGACAGCACCCGCGCAATCCCCGATGTGGCCGACCGCGCCAGCGAGGAAACCGACCGTGCGCTGGAGCTGCGCACCCGCGACCGCCAGCGCAAGCTGGTCGCCAAGATCGACTCGGCCCTGCGCCGGATCGACGACGGCGAATACGGCTATTGCGAAGTGACCGGCGAACCGATCAGCCTCAAGCGGCTGGATGCCCGCCCGATCGCGACGATGAGCCTGGAGGCGCAGGAACGTCATGAGCGCCGCGAAAAGGTACATCGCGACGACTGACCCGCGCCGCAAACTGAGATAACATCGCGCCGGAGTGAAAACTCCGGCGTTTTCTTTCCGGGAACTGGCAATGGCATTGAGTGGCATGAACATCGTCGTCCTGGGCGGCGGCATCGGCGGGCTGGCGGCAGCGCGGGCCCTGCGCCTGCACGGGGCCGAGGTGACGGTGCTGGAACAGGCGACCGCGATCCGCGAGGTGGGCGCCGGCTTGCAGATCAGTCCCAACGGCTTTCGCGTGCTCGAGGCGCTGGGTCTGGCCGACCGGCTGCGTGCTGC
>JAUIBJ010000439.1 GCA_030428025.1 Alphaproteobacteria bacterium | reverse complement strand
CAGAAGCGTGTCGGGCCGGGTGGTGTAAACCTCGATCTCGCCCCCGTCGGTCCGTTCGAAGGAGAACTGCAAGCCCCGCGACTTGCCGATCCAGTTCTCCTGCATCAGCCGCACCTTGGCGGGCCAGTTGTCCAGCCCGTCGAGCGCCTCCAACAGCTCTTCGGAGAAATCGGAGATGCGGAAGAACCACTGTGTCAGTTCTCGCCGCTCCACCTCGGCGCCCGAGCGCCAGCCCTTGCCGTCGATCACCTGCTCGTTGGCCAGAACCGTCATGTCGACCGGATCCCAGTTGACCACGGCGTTCTTGCGATAGACGAGGCCCTTTTCTAGGAAGTCGAGGAACAGCGCCTGCTGCTGGCCGTAATATTCCGGGTCGCAGGTGGCGAATTCACGGCTCCAGTCGATGGACAGGCCCAGAGGTTTCATCTGCCCGCGCATGTCGGCGATGTTGCCATAGGTCCAGTCCTTTGGGTGACCGCCGCTGGCCATCGCCGCATTCTCGGCCGGCATCCCGAAGGCGTCCCAGCCCATCGGGTGCAGCACGTTGTGCCCCGTGGCCAGCCTGTGCCGGGCGATCACGTCGCCCATCGTGTAGTTGCGCACATGACCCATGTGGATGCGGCCCGACGGGTAGGGGAACATTTCGAGCACGTAGTATTTCGGCTTGTCCTGCGACCGCTCGGCGCGGAACACGCCGGCCTCGTCCCAGGCCTTCTGCCACTTGGCTTCGATCTCGGCGGCGGAATAGCGCGACATGAGCGACCTGTCCTTCAGCATTTCTTGTCATCTGGCGTGATAGGCGCAAGCTGGGCGAGCGTCCAGTGTAACGCGCGAAAAATGCCCGTCTTTGCAGGCGCGCGGCCCCGGCCTATAAGAAGGAAAACACAATCGGGCAGCGGCAAGAGATGAATATCCTTTTCATTCACCAGAACTTTCCCGGACAGTACAAGCATCTCGCGCCGCTTCTGGCCGCGAAGGGGCATCAATGCGTCTCGCTGACCCTGCGGGTGAAGGAGCCGACCGAATGGAAGGGCGTGAAGGTACTGCCCTATGCCCTGCCCGAACGCGCGGGCCAGCAGGTGCATCCCTGGCTGCTGGATCTCGATACAAAGGTGACGCGGGGGCATGCGTGTTTCATGGCCGCGCGCAAGCTGCGCGACAAGGGCTTCACGCCCGACCTGATTCTCGCCCATCCCGGCTGGGGCGAGCCGATGTTCCTGCACGATGTCTGGCCCAGTGCGCGGATCGGGCTTTACTGCGAGCTTTATCACCGGGCCGAATACCCGCATCTCAACTTCGACCCGGAATTCGACAAGGGCGACACGGAAACGCACGCGCTTCGCATCCGGATGAAAAATCTCAACAACCACATCCATTTCCCCGTCGCCACCGCCGGGATCAGCCCGACCCGGTTTCAGGCCGACACCTTCCCGGCCGAGTTCCGCGACCGGATCACCGTCTGCCATGACGGAATCGACACCGCGACGGCCAGTCCGAACCCCGAGGTGCGGCTTCGGATCGGCGATCTCGACCTGACCCGCGAAGACGAGGTGATCACCTTCGTCAACCGCAATCTGGAGCCCTATCGCGGCTATCACATCTTCATGCGCGCCCTGCCACGGCTTCTGAAGGAACGCCCCCATGCGAAGGTGCTGGTCGTCGGCGGCGACGAAGTGAGCTATGGCGCAAAGCCACCCAAGGGCCAGACCTGGAAGCAGATCTTCATCGACGAAGTGCGCGACCGCCTGTCCGAGGCAGAGTGGGCGAGGGTGCATTTCCTGGGCCGCATCCCCTACAGCAAGTTCATCCCGCTCTTGCAGGTCAGCCGCGTGCATGTCTACCTGACCTATCCTTTCGTCCTGAGCTGGAGCCTGATGGAGGCGATGAGCTGCGAGGCGGCGATCGTGGCCAGCGGCACCGAGCCGGTGCGCGAAGTGATTCGCGAAGGCGAGACCGGGCGGCTGGTGGATTTTTTCGACAAGGATGCGCTGGCAGACCGGGTCTGTCAGCTTCTCGAAGACGAGGAACAACGCCGCGCCCTGGGCGCGGCGGCGCGGCGTCTTATGATCGCGCGCTACGACCTGAAGCGGATCTGCCTGCCGGGCCAGCTTCGATGGGTGGACGAGGTCATGACCTCGGGCAGCTGAGCCTTGCTCCGGCCCGGGCCGGGCCCGCAGCCGATCAGTACTTGCCCGCCTGCACCCGTAACTGCCGCGCGCGCGCCAGGATCGCATCCTCGACCGCGCGCTGCGTACCAGCGCTGACCGGACCCGACTGCGTTTGCAGCGCGACGTTCAGAGACCGGGCGTCGAGCGCCGGATCGCTGATCAGGATGGTCGCGCGATAGGCCCGCCCGCCGCCCGGCGGCCGGCCATAGCCGGTGGTGATGACCCCGGTGAAGGGATCGGCGCTTTGAACCGGCAGGAAATCGAGCGTCTGCAGCGCGGCCGTCCACAGATAGCGATTGACCTTCACCTTGGCACCGCCATCGCGGAAGATGTCGAACAGGCTCGACCCATCATCCACCGGCGTGGTCACTTCCGGGCCCGACTCGACCTCGAAGGCGCTTTCGCGCACCTTGGTGTCCTTGAACGCACTGCAGGATGCGGTCAGGCCCACGCAAAGGAGCGCCAGCACAGGTGTCTTCAAGCAGAGTTGGATCATCGTCATTGCCCGTCGCTGTTTCCCCTCTACTATCCAAGGTCAGTGACCGGGGCAAGGAGTTTACCCGGATGCGATCAAACCCTTGCGGGCCAAAGCCAAATGACGGCGCCGGAAGAAGCGCCGGGGATTGTACCGGCAGGCGCCCCCGTGGCAGATATCGGGAAAGGTTGCCCGGAAGAAAGGAAAACCCGTGAGCCTCGACGACATCCAAGCCCGCATCCGCAAGGCCGAACAGGACGCAGGCCGCCCGGAAGGCAGCGTGCGCCTGGTGGCCGTGTCCAAAAAACAGCCCGACGGGCGCGTGGCGTCCGTGCTGGAACAGGGCCACCGGATCTTCGGTGAAAACCAGGTGCAGGAGGCCGCGACCAAATGGCCCGGTTTCCGCGACCGCTTCGGCGAGATCGAGTTGCATCTGGTGGGCCCGCTGCAGACCAACAAGGCGCGTCAGGCGCTGGGGCTGTTTCAGGTCATCCATTCGCTCGACCGCCCCAAGCTGGCCCGCACTCTGGCGCGGCTTTCACAGGAGGAGGGGCAGTGCCCCGACCTGTTCATTCAGGTCAATACCGGCGAGGAGCCGCAAAAGGCCGGCGTCCTGCCCGCCGAGGCCGACGATTTCATCGTCGACTGCCGTGGCATGGATTTGCCAGTCATGGGGCTGATGTGCATCCCGCCCGTCGATGAGGAGCCCAGTCTGCATTTTGCGCTTCTGGCGAAGATCGCCGAACGCAACGGGCTTGAAGGCCTGTCCATGGGGATGAGCAGCGATTTCGAGAAGGCGATCGCGCTTGGCGCCACCCATGTGCGGGTGGGCAGCGCCATTTTCGGCGAGCGCGCCTACTGATTAACACTCGTCAATTCTCAACGGTACGGAACCGGCCTATATTGCCGATATTGTACCTTTAGATGGAGATCGGTTCATGCGTGCGATTCTGTTTTCCTTGGCCGTTCTCGGCCTTTCCGCGACCACGGCCGCCGCGGAATTCACCCTCAGTTTCCAGTGGGGCAACACGCCCGCCTGCAACACCGGCCGGGCCAAGACCATTGGCAGCCCCGCCTTCGTCGTCCGCGGCCTCCCGGCCGGCACCGATACGGTCGAGTTCCGGATGAAGGATCTGGACGCGCCGAGGTACAACCACGGCGGCGGCAAGGTGCGGATGTCGGGCAACGGCACCGTCCCGGCCGGCGTCTTCAAGTACAAGGGCCCCTGCCCGCCGGGCCAGACCCATACCTATGTCTGGACCGCCACCGCCCGGAAGGGCAGCACGGTTCTGGGCAAGGCCACCGCGTCGCGGAAATTCCCCGAATAGCCCGGT
>JAUIBJ010000438.1 GCA_030428025.1 Alphaproteobacteria bacterium | reverse complement strand
GCGATCGAGGCCGATGCGGCGATCCTCGGCGCGCCCTTCGATTTCGGCACCCAATGGCGCTCGGGCGCGCGGTTCGGGCCGCGCGGCGTGCGCGAGGCCTCGACCCTGTTCAGCTTCGGCCATGCCGGAGCCTATGACCACGAGGACGATGCCACCTATCTGCCGGGCGACGTGCGCATCGTCGATATCGGCGATGCGGACATCGTGCATACCGACACGATGACGAGCCACGCCAATATCGAGGCCGGGGTACGGGCGATTCTGAAGGCGGGTGCGCTGCCGGTGGTGATCGGTGGCGACCATTCGATCAACATCCCCTGCGTCAACGCCTTCGAGGGCCGGGGCGATATCCATATCCTGCAGATCGATGCCCATCTCGATTTCGTCGACGAACGCCACGGCGTGCGCTTCGGCCACGGCAACCCGATGCGCCGGGCGGCCGAGAAGGACTATGTCACCGGGCTGACGCAGCTGGGCATCCGCAACGTGAGCTCCACCGCCAAGGAAGGCTATGACGATGCCCGCGCGCGGGGTTCGGACATCCTGTCTGTCCGGCAGGTACGCAGGCTGGGCCCAGAGGCCACTGCGGCGCGCATCCCGCAAGGCGTGCGGGTCTACATCACCATCGACATCGACGCCTTCTGCCCCTCCATCGCGCCGGGCACCGGCACGCCCAGCCATGGCGGATTTCTCTATTACGACGTGCTGGAGATCCTGCAGGAGGTGGCGCAGGCCCACGAGGTGGTGGGGATCGACCTGGTGGAGGTGGCGCCGGATTACGACCCCACAGGCAGCACTTCGATCCTCGCCGCGCAGATTTTGCTGAACCTGCTGGGGTTCATCTTTCACGCACGGTCGCGGGAATAAGCCGGCGGGCGGTCCCCGCATTGAACTCCGTCCCGCTTTGTGAAAGCCTGCCGCGGGAAAGGACCGCCCGACATGTCCGGCCACCACCATCACCACCATCATGTCGACCCCAGCGCCGGCGATGCCCGGATGTTCTGGGCGATCGCCGTCAATCTGGGCCTGACAGTGGCGCAGGTGATCGGCGGCATCTTCGCGGGCAGCCTCGCGCTGATCGCCGATGCGTTGCATAATTTCTCCGATGCGATTTCGCTCGTCATCGCCTTTGCCGCGCGCAAGATCGCCCGGCGGCCGGCGGATGCCACGATGACCTTCGGCTACGGCCGGGCCGAGATGGTGGCGGCGCTGATCAACTACACCACGCTGATCGTGATCGGGCTTTATCTGGCCTATGAGGCGGTGATGCGGTTTTTCGATCCGCAGCCGGTCGATGGCTGGCTCATCGTGATCATCGCCGGTGTGGCCCTGGTGGTCGACGCGGCGACCGCGATGCTGACCTATGCAATGTCGAAATCCAGCGCCAATATCCGCGCGGCCTTCCTGCACAATCTGGCCGATGCGATGGGCTCGGTGGCGGTGATCGTGGCCGGCACGCTGATCCTGCTCTACGACTGGCGGCTGATCGACCCGGCGGTGACCCTGCTGATCGCGGGCTACATCCTGTGGCAGTCGCTGGCCGAGATCGGCGGCGTGATCCGGGTTCTGATGCTGGGCAGCCCGCCCGAGATCGACACACAAGCGGTCATCGGCGAACTGCGGCAGGTGGACGGCGTTCACGACGTCCACCACGTGCATCTGTGGCAGATGCAGGAGCATCAGCCGGCGCTGGATTGCCACCTGATCATCCGAGAGGGGCAATGGGCACGGGCCGACGCTGTCAAGGCCCGCTGCCGCGCGATGCTGTCGGACGCGTTCGGCATCGACCACAGTACGCTCGAGTTGGAATGCGCCCGCCATGCCTGTCCCGATCCGCAAACGATCGGACACACGGAACCCGCTGCACCCACGGGCTAGCGACGGTCTTCGACCGCCCCTCGTTTCATTGAAAATGAATACGCGGCGAATTCCTTCAGGGAACTCGTTTCCGCCGCTCCGGCACCGGATCGTAGCCGCAGCTGCCCCAAGGGTTGCAGCGGGCGATGCGCCGCAGCGCCAGCCAGCCGCCTTTCAGGCCCCCGTGCTTTTCCAGCGCCTCCAGCGCATAGGCGCTGCAGGTGGGGTGATAGCGGCAATGCCAGCCGACCCAGGGGGAAAGGATCAGCCGGTAGCCCCTGATCGGCAGGGCGAGGAGACGGGCAAGCGGGCTCATGGCTCGCCGTGAAGTTTGCTCAGGGCGAAGAGGAAATCGCGCCGCAGCGCGTCGAAGGGCCGCTCGGCGGTGGCGCCGGGCCGGCCGATCAGCGCATAGTCCCAGCCGGCGCGGGCATGGGTTGGCAAAAGCTCGCGCGCCACCGCGCGCAGGCGCCGCTTGGCCCGGTTGCGCGCCACGGCGTTGCCGAGTTTCTTTGAACAGGTAAAGCCCACGCGCACCATCGGGTCGCCATCGCCCCGGTCGCGCCCCTGAACCAGCATTGTCGCGGCGCCCTGACGCCGGGCTCGGTTCAACGCCAGAAACCCGGCCCGTTTGCGCAAGGTCTGCACGCAAAGAGACACCGCCGGGGGCGCGTTCCCCGTCTTGTCCACGGGGGCCTCCGGCGGTGCCATGATCTTGAGATCCCGCTGGCTGCGGCTCAGGCGCTCAGCGACTTGCGGCCCCGCGCGCGGCGGGCGTTCAGGATCTTGCGGCCGCCCTTGGTGGCCATGCGGGCGCGGAACCCGTGCCGGCGCTTGCGAACCAGGTTCGAGGGTTGGAAGGTGCGTTTCATCGCTCCGGTCTCCGGTATTGCGGGCATGCCGCTGACTCGCGGCAAAAACCCGGGGAATGCTTCGAAGCCCGGTCTATAGTCGGCTGCCGCCCCCAAGTCAAACCCGTGGGCGCGGCTTTGCAACAAAAAGAAGGCGCCAAGGCCCGCCCATGTTACAGATACAGGCCCCAAGACACCGAGAGCGGCCCTGGCCTGTAACAAGGGCCGCCCCATTCCGGCTCCGCCCTCACCGCGCATCACCGCCGCGTGATGCCTCTGGCGCGGGCTCTCGCGATGGCGCATCTAGGAGGAAATGCGAAGGACCGAAACGATCAAACCGGACAGGAAAATGGAACAAGTCGGCTCGCGCGCCCGGGCGCCTCTGATACGCCACATCCCGCTCTTGCTCATTCTGGCGGCCGCGGTGGCGGGCTATTTCACGCTCGGCGACGTGCTGAGCTTCGAGACGCTGCGCGCCAATCGCGAGGCGCTTCTGGCCTTCCGCGATGCCCATTTCGCCGGGCTCGTGCTGGCGTTCATGGCCGTCTATGTGGTGATCGTCGCCTTTTCCCTGCCCGGCGGCGCGGTGGCCTCGGTCACCGGCGGCTTCCTTTTCGGGCTGATCCTCGGCACCGCCGTCAACGTGACTGCCGCCTCGATCGGCGCCATCGCCATTTTCATGGCGGCCCGCTGGGGGCTGGGCCGGACACTTGCAGCGCGCATGGACGCCTCGGAGGGGACGCTGAAGAAGTTCAAGGAAGGGCTGCACGAGCACGAGTTGAGCGTGCTGTTCCTGATTCGCCTCGTCCCGGTCGTGCCCTTTTTCGTGGCCAACTTGCTGCCGGCGCTGGTGGGGGTGCGGTTCATCAACTACGCCCTCACCACGGTTCTGGGTATCATTCCCGGCGCGCTGGTCTATACGTGGATCGGCGTGGGGCTGGGCCAGGTCTTCGACCGCGGCGAAAGCCCCGACCTGTCGCTTCTGTGGGAGCCGCATGTGATCGGGCCGCTTCTGGGTCTTTCCATTCTCGCGGCCCTGCCGATCCTCTGGAAGGTGATCCGCCGGCGGAAGGGAGACTGAGATGGACCGTTTGACACCCGATCTGCTGGTGATCGGCGCCGGCTCGGGCGGGTTGGTTCTGGCCTCCGGCGCGGTGCAGATGGGCGCTTCGGTCGTGCTGCTGGAAGGCCACGAAATGGGTGGCGACTGCCTGAATTTCGGCTGCGTGCCCTCCAAGGCGCTTCTGGCCAGCGGCAAGGCCGCCCGCGCCCAGAC
>JAUIBJ010000437.1 GCA_030428025.1 Alphaproteobacteria bacterium | reverse complement strand
GCCGGTATGGGCGGCGCGCATCGCCGCGAAGCGCATGGCGTTAAGGCATTCCTTGCTGTCGTCCAGCACCACCAGAAACTTGCGCATGGCCTTCTCCCCGCCTGATCGCCGTCCGGCATCATGCCTTTTTAAGACAGGGCTGGCAATAATCCTTGCGCCGCGCGGCTCAGTCGAAGGTGCCGGTCACCCGCCCCAGCAGCATGAAGGCGCGGGCGGTGCGGGTATTCGACATTTCGGTCAGGTCCGTGTCGCTGGCTTCGGCCGCGAAATCCGAAATCATGCGGTCGAACAGGCGAAGGAAATGGTGCACCGCGTCGCGAAAGATCGGATCGCTTTTCATCCGCGCCGCAGTCAGCGCAAGCGACGATCGATCTCGGATACCGCCCAGCATGGCGATGGATCGACCCCGTTCGCCGGCGGCGAAGCGGCGCCAGATCTCGGGGCGGGCCAGATCCGGGCGCAGGTCGTCCATGTAGATGCCGTCATGCGACATCAGCGTCAGAACGTCCTGTGCGGCCTGGATCAGCCGGGCAGTTGTTCTGTCCTGCAGGGCCCGGCGCAGCGCGGCGAAACCGTCACGATCCTCGGCGGTTTCGGGGAAGTTGAGCGCACGTATGAAATCTGATGTCGCCAGCGGCGGCTGCATCTCCTCGGCGGGCGTGCCCAGCGGCAGTGCCCCCTGATCCTCGCTCGCCGCCGGCTCATCGGCCGGTTTGGGTAGCGGGGCAGGAGCCGCCGCGGGGCGCGTTGAATAGAAGGTCGCCAAAGCCGATTCGGTTTTCCTCTGGGCAGCGGCGATCTCTTCCAGCTTCTTGGCCACCGAGGGCTCGCTCACCGCGTTGCGGTTCTGGCTCTGGGTGACATAAGCGTGCCGGATCGCGTCGATAGCCACCTGCAGGCGCTGGCTTTCCTCGCGCATGATGCGCGACGACCGCGTCGCCGTGGCCGCCACCCAGATCATCGCCACCGGCATGAACACCGCCAGCATCACCAGAATGAACCACAGCACCCCGCGAGAGCTGTCGCCCAGCCCCTCGGGGTCCAGTACCAGAAAGAACACCGCCGACAGGCCCAGCCATCCAAGCGACAGGACCGCCGCGATCACCTCGACCGCCGTGACCCGCTCCTTGCGCGACTTGTCGTAGATCCCCAGAGGGGTCGGCGGAGTCTCCTGACGATCGGCCATGTTCCGCACCTGTCAAATATAGGCGATCTTTAGCACTTCGTAGGCTTTCTCACCACCGGGCGTGCGCACCTCGACGCTATCGCCCTCTTCCTTGCCGATGAGAGCCCGGGCGATCGGCGACTTGATGTTCAAAAGTCCCCTTTCGATGCTGGCCTCGTATTCGCCGACGATCTGATAGGTCTTCTCCTCGTCGGTATCCTCGTCCACCAGCGTCACCGTCGCCCCGAACTTGATCGGGCCGGACAGCTTTGCGGGGTCGATCACGTCGGCCAGGCTGATCGCGCCTTCCAGTTCCTTGATGCGGCCCTCGATGAAGGACTGCTTTTCCTTGGCCGAGTGGTATTCGGCGTTTTCCGACAGGTCGCCATGCTCGCGCGCCTCCGAAATCGCCCTGATGATGGCAGGGCGTTCGACCGACTTGAGCTGCTTCAACTCGGCCTCGATGGCCTGGTAGCCCTGGCGTGTCATCGGGATTTTTTCCATACGGACGGCCCCTTCGAAGTAGCGGGGGCCGCGCGTGCCGGCCCCTCGATTTGCGTTAGCGATGTCGCGAAAGCTTGCCCCGATGGGGGCGGGCTTTGCAATAGGGGATGCGCAGGGCCGGGCCCCGCCCTTTCGCATCAGCGCGGCAATTTGCCGTTTTTGGCTGCCAATAACGTCGTGTTCCAATTGACGCCGGTGTTTCGGGCACGATAACCACGTGCGGAACGAATTCCGGCGGCTTACGTGCCGCGCCCAGGAGAGGAGCGGATCATGTCCGAAATCGAACGCGAAGCCATGGAATACGATGTCGTGATCGTGGGTGCGGGCCCGGCGGGCCTCTCTGCCGCGATCCGTCTCAAACAGCTCGACCCCTCGCGCGAGGTGGTGGTGCTGGAGAAGGGCTCGGAAGTGGGCGCGCATATCCTTTCTGGTGCCGTGCTCGACCCGTGCGGCCTCGATGCGCTGATCCCCGACTGGAAAGAGAAGGGCGCGCCGCTCAACGTGCCGGTGAAGGACGACAATTTCTTCATGCTGGGTGAGGGCGGGCGCATCCGCGTGCCCAACTGGCCGATGCCGCCGCTGATGAACAACCACGGCAACTATATCGTGTCGATGGGCAATGTCTGCCGCTGGATGGCCGAACAGGCAGAGGAACTGGGCGTGGAGGTCTTCCCCGGCATGTCCTGTTCCGAGCTGGTCTATGGGGAGGACGGCGAGGTGAAGGGCGTCGTGGCGGGCGAGTTCGGAAAGAACCCCGACGGAACGCCGGGTCCGGCCTATGAACCGGGGATGGAGTTGCACGGCAAGTACGTGTTCCTGTCGGAAGGCGTGCGCGGCAGCCTCGCCAAGGAAGTGATCGCCAGGTACGACCTGTCGAAAGGCAAGGAGCCGCAGAAATTCGGCATCGGCATGAAGGAAATCTGGGAAATCGACCCGGAGAAGCACCGCGAGGGTTCGGTCACCCACACGATGGGCTGGCCGCTGGGCAAGAACGCCGGTGGGGGGTCGTTCATCTATCACCTGGACAACAACCAGGTCTATGTGGGGTTCGTGGTGCACCTGAATTACAAGAACCCGCACCTTTACCCCTACATGGAATTTCAGCGCTTCAAGCATCACCCGATGGTGGCCGAGTTGCTGAAGGGCGGCAAGCGCGTCGCCTATGGCGCGCGTGCCATTTCCGAGGGCGGTTATCAATCGATGCCCAAGATGGTGGCGCCGGGCGTTGCGCTTCTGGGCTGCTCGGTGGGTATGGTCAACGTGCCCCGCATCAAGGGCAACCACAACGCGATGCTGTCGGGCAAGGCGGCGGCCGAGGCCGCGCATGCCGCCATCGAGGTCGGTCGCGCCAGCGACGAGTTGAGCGACTACGAAACCGAGGTGCGCGAAGGCGCCATCGGCAAGGACCTCAAGAAGGTCCGCAACGTCAAGCCGATGTGGTCGAAATACGGGCTGATGGCCAGCCTGGGCCTCGGCGGGCTCGACATGTGGACCAACACGCTGGGCTTTTCACTCTTCGGCACCATGGCCCACGGCAAATCTGATGCGCAGGCGACCGAGCCTGCGAACAGGCACAAGCCTATCGATTATCCAAAGCCGGACAGCAAGCTGAGCTTCGATCGGCTAACCAATGTCAGCTATTCGATGACCAACCACGAGGAAAGCCAGCCCTGCCATCTGCGGCTCAAGGACGAGAGCGTGCCGATCGGCGTAAACCTGCCCAAATATGCCGAGCCGGCGCAGCGCTACTGCCCGGCGGGCGTCTACGAGGTGGTGGAAAAGGATGACGGTCCGGAATTTGTGATCAATTTCCAGAACTGCGTGCACTGCAAGACCTGCGACATCAAGGACCCCAGCCAGAACATCAACTGGGTACCCCCTCAGGGCGGCGACGGACCGAACTATCCGAACATGTAAGCCGGCGGAAATCGGTGGTCGCGGGGAGGCCGCGGATTGCCATGCGGCGCGTGGCGGTCTACCTTGGCGCGCGTCAGAGCAACGAAAGGCAGCCCCCTCCCGTGACACGCAAAACCCGTCCCGTTCTCGCCCTCGCCGTCGCTCTTCTGCCGCTGGGCGGGGCCCAGTCCTCGGCCGGCGAGGCCATCGGCGCCTATCTCGCCGCACGTCAGGCGAGCATTGAAAACGACTATGTCGCTGCGGCAGAGTATTTCGCCAAGGCCCTCGCAGAAGACCCTTCGAACCCGGCGATCCTTGAAAGCGCCGTGGTCGCGCATCTGTCGCTGGGCCAGCTCGACCTGGCGGTTCCGATCGCCCGAAAGATCGAGGATGACGGGTTGCTGAGCCAGGTGGCGTTCATGGCGC
>JAUIBJ010000436.1 GCA_030428025.1 Alphaproteobacteria bacterium | reverse complement strand
AATCATCGCGCCGTAGTCGAGCGGCAATGGCGGCGCCTCGTTGCTGCGGGTATAGGGAATGCCCAGCCCCCCGCCCAGATCGAGCCGGCGGATATCGTGCCGGTCGGCGCGCAGGGCTTCAGTCAGTTCCGCCACCTTGCGATAGGCCTGCCGGAAGGGCTCCAGATCGGTCAGCTGGCTGCCGATATGCACGTCGATACCGACCACTTCCAGCCCCGGCAGCGCGGCGGCTTCGGCATAGACTTCGCGCGCCCGCGCAATGGGAATGCCGAACTTGTTCTCGCTTTTGCCGGTGGCGATCTTGGCGTGCGTCCTGGCATCCACATCCGGATTGACGCGCACCGTCACCGGCACGGTCGCGCCCATGCCGCTGGCCACCTCGCTCAGCGCGCGCAGCTCGGGCTCGCTTTCCACGTTGAACTGCCGGATGCCGCCGGCGATGGCCTGACGCATTTCCTCGCGGGTCTTGCCGACGCCGGAAAAGACGATCCGCGCGCCCGGCACGCCGGCGGCCTTCGCCCGCGCATATTCCCCGCCCGAGACCACGTCCATCCCCGCACCCAGATCGGCCAGCGTCTTCAGGATCGCCTGGTTCGAGGCCGCCTTCATCGCATAGCAGACAAGATGGTCCATCCCCGCCAATGCCTCGTCGAACAGCCGGAAATGACGCGTCAGCGTGGCGGTGGAATAGCAGTAGAAAGGCGTGCCGACCTCGGCCGCGATCTCGGCCACGGGCACATCCTCGGCGAAAAGCGCGCCGTCGCGATACAGGAAATGGTCCATCCGTCTGCCTCGTGAGCCCGGGCGTTTCAACTTTTAAAACACGAGATACCCGGCCTTCAGCCCCGATATCCCATCCGAAGGAACAGATAAAGCGGCAAGCCGCAGCTCACCCCGATGCAGAACGTGGCCGGTATCGCGATCAGCCCCACCCAGTGCCGCCGCCGGGCCACCTCGGCGATGATCCACACGGTCAGGGCCACCGCCGCAATCGTCAGATCCCAGACCAGCCCGCTCGACGCCGCATTGGCGTGCCAGGCATCGATCATCCCGGCAAGGTCAAAGCCGTTCTCGCCGAACCATTGCAGGAAATAGGCCATCGGATGAATGGCGCCCCAAATCGCCAGCGCCAGGAAAACCGGTCTCAAAAACCGGTGCCCAGCCCGACAGAGAACGGGCCCTTCTTCAGCGTCACCCCGGTCGACCCGCTCACCCCGGCCGAGCCGATGCCGACATTGGCGTTCATCGAGGGCTGGATCGGGTCGCCATCGGCGCCGCAGGCCGCCAGCGCCACGAGGGCCAGCACAGCAAGGATGCGTTTCATGACAGGATCTCCTTCCACCGGGCAATCTGTTCGCGCACCCGCACCGGGGCGGTGCCGCCAAGGCTGGTGCGGGATGCCACCGAATTATGCACGCCCAGCACGTCGAAAACATCCCCCCTGATGGCGCCGTGCACCGATTGCATCTCTTCCAGCGTCAGATCGGGCAGGTCGCAGCCCTTCTTCTCGGCCATGGCCACCAGCGACCCGGTGACGTGATGCGCCTCGCGAAAGGGCATGTCCAGCACCCGCACCAGCCAGTCGGCGAGGTCGGTCGCAGTCGAGAAGCCGGTTGCGGCGGCGGCCTCTAGGTTTTCGCGCAGGGGGGTCATGTCGCGCACCATGCCCTCCATCGCCGCCAGTGCCAGCAGCAGGTTGTCGCATGCGTCGAAGACCTGCTCCTTGTCCTCCTGCATGTCCTTGGAATAGGCCAAGGGCAGTCCCTTCATGACCGTCATCAACGCCACATTGGCCCCGAAGATGCGCCCGATCTTGGCACGGATCAGCTCGGCGGCATCCGGGTTCTTCTTCTGCGGCATGATCGACGATCCGGTCGTGAACCGGTCGGAAAGGGCCACGAAGCGGAACTGCGCCGAGGACCAGATCACAAGCTCCTCGGCAAACCGGCTCAGATGCATTGCGCAGATGCTGGCCACGCTCAGAAACTCGAGCGCGAAATCCCGGTCGCTCACCGCGTCCAGGCTGTTGGCCATCGGTCGGTCGAACCCGAGCGCCTGCGCCGTCATCTCGCGGTCGATCGGGAATGACGTACCGGCCAGCGCCGCTGCCCCCAGGGGACATTCGTTCATCCGCGCCCGCGCATCCCGCACGCGGGACAGGTCGCGCCCGAACATCTCGACATAGGCCATCATGTGGTGACCCCAGGTCACCGGCTGGGCCACCTGCAGATGAGTGAATCCGGGCATCACCCAGTCCGCACCGGCCTCGGCCTGCGTGAGGCACGCTTGCAAGAGCGTGACGAGCCCCGCCTCCGCCGCGTCCAGTTGATCGCGCACCCAGAGCCGGAAATCGGTCGCCACCTGGTCGTTGCGGCTGCGCGCGGTATGCAGCCGCCCGGCGGGCTCGCCGATAACCTCCTTCAGCCGCGCCTCGACATTCATGTGAATGTCCTCCAGCGCAGTGGAAAAGGCGAAATCGCCGCCCTCGATCTCTGACAAGACCGTGAGCAGCCCTTCCCTCATCGCCTCGGCGTCCTTATCACTGACAATGCCCGTCGCGGCCAGCATGGCGGCGTGGGCCCTCGACCCGGCGATGTCCTGCGCCGCCAGACGCTTGTCGAATCCGATCGAGGCATTAATTGCCTCCATGATCGCGTCCGGGCCAGCGGCGAAGCGGCCACCCCACATCTGGTTCGAGGTGTCGTTGTCCATGTCGAAACCCTTCGGAGGAAAGATGAAAACCCTGTCTGCGCTCGTCCTTTATACGTGCATGATGCTTGGTGCAAACGCCGCATTGGCCGACATGGCCGCGATCAAGGCGATGCGCGAAGGCGACATGAAGAAGCTGATCTTTCACGCCGAGGCGCGCGAGGTCTCGCAAAGCCCGTTCGAGACCGAGGAGGGCGGCACCGCCACGCTGGCCGACTATCAGGGCAAGGTGATCCTGCTCAACTTCTGGGCCACCTGGTGCGCCCCCTGCCGCAAGGAAATGCCCATGCTGTCGGAGCTTCAGGCCGAAATGGGCGGCGAGGAATTCGAGGTGATCACGCTTGCCACCGGCCGCAACCCGCCTCCGGCGATGAAAGCATTCTTCGACGAGATCGGGGTCGACAACCTGCCGCTACACCGCGACCCGAAAAGCAAGGTCGCGCGCGAGATGGGGGTGCTGGGCCTGCCGATCACCGTCATCCTCGACCGCGAGGGCCGAGAAATCGCCCGGCTGCAGGGCGACGCGCACTGGAATTCCGACAATGCCAAGGCGATTCTCGCCGCCCTGACCGGCGGGGAGGAGGCGGGCTGAGATCCCTTGCCGGGTGGCGCGGAAAGGTCTAATCCCTGCGCCATGTTCGACAATGCCGACGATATCCACCCGCTGTTCGAGGGCGCCCCATCCAGCACGGAGTTCAAGAAGCTCCGCAAACGCCTCGTGCGCCAGACGCGCGAGGCCGTGGAACAGTTCGGCATGGTCGAAAAGGGAGAAACACCGCCGAAATGGCTCGTCTGCCTCTCCGGCGGCAAGGACAGCTATACCCTTCTCGCCGTCCTGCACGAGTTGAAATGGCGCGGCCTGCTGCCGGTGGACATCCTCGCCTGCAACCTCGATCAGGGCCAGCCGGGCTTCCCGGCCACGGTCTTGCCCGCCTTCCTCGAAAAGATGGGCGTCCCGCACCGGATCGAGTATCAGGACACCTATTCCGTCGTCGTCGACAAGGTCCCGCAGGGGCGGACCTATTGCGCGCTCTGCTCGCGTCTGCGCCGCGGGCATCTCTACCGAATCGCGCGCGAGGAGGGCTGTTCGGCGGTCGTGCTCGGCCATCATCGCGACGACATTCTCGAGACCTTCTTCATGAACCTGTTCCACGGCGGACGACTCGCCACGATGCCGCCCAAGCTCGTGAACGAGGAGGGCGACCTGTTCGTCTACCGCCCGCTCGCCTTCGTGGCCGAGGCCGATTGCGAGCGGTTCTCCCGCGCGATGAACTACCCGATCATCCCCT
>JAUIBJ010000435.1 GCA_030428025.1 Alphaproteobacteria bacterium | reverse complement strand
GAATCGAGCTGGCCGACGTAAAGCCCCCGGCTCATGGCGATGGCCCGGTTCGAGGCATGGCCGATGCCGCCATTGGCCCCGTCCTGCAGGCGCACGCGCGGCTCGTCGCCGAAGGCGCGTTCCAGTATGGCCAGCGTGTCGTCGCGCGAGCCGTCATTGGCGATGCAGATTTCCAGATCCTCGAAATCCTGTTCCAGCACGCTTTCCACCGCGCGTTCGATGAATTTCGCGGCGTTGTAGGCGGGGATGTAGATGCTGACCTTGGGCACGCGGTAGCGCCCGTCGAGCGGACGGTCCACCGGGTTGGGGCAAAGCTCGGTCAGCCGTGCCTTGTCCTCGGCGCCGGGGGCGGCGGCGTCGGGGCGCAGGTCCGGCACCAGCAGCGGCGAGAACCAGGCGCCCAGTTTGAACAGCCGGAAGGCCAGTTCCTGCGCCGCGGCGCCGGTTGCGGAAAACTCGCCGTTCGGCCCGCCCGCGCGTGCCAGAAGCGCCGCCGGAACGGCCATGTTCAGCCCGTGCACCTGGCGATAGGGCATGTCATGGCCCAGCGGGTGTGGCGTGGACTTGACCGCATAGGGGGTGGGCACGCGCACCCCGCCGGACATGGGCAGAAGCGGCTGCACCACCTTGTCCGAAATGCGGCCGAGATAGACCGCCCGGCGCAGCGCCCCGCGGTCGAGCGCGACCGCGCCGCTCAGGAACAGGGCAAGGCCGGTTTCGGGCAGGGTTTCGGCGATATGGCCGGCAGCACGGTCCGAGAGGATCGGCGCCTCCAGCAAGGTCACCGGATGCGGGCATGCCGCGACCGCGCGGTCAAGCGCATCGTCGCGCGCGGGTAGAAAAAGGGTGATCCGCAGGGGCCCCGGCCGCTCCTGCCGCGCCAGATCGTCGAGCATCCGCCGGGCCTGTCCCGGATCGGCGGGGCTGCAGTAGGCCTGTACCGGCGTCTCCACCGTGTCCGCCTGGGCGGCAAGGGCCGCGGCGGCCTGATGCAGAAAGAGGAAGTCGTTGCCCGTGCCCACAAGCTCGGGCAGGGCCAGATCGGGCGGGTAGGGGCGTGGCGCGTGTCGGTCCGTGCGCAGCCGGCGGAAGGGCACGCGCAGTGCGCCCCGGGCGTTGGCGATGAAATCGGCGGGCCCGTCGATCTTGAAGAGGGCGGTCCCGGGGGAGATGCGGGCGTCGAGATGCCGGGAGAAGAGGTCGAACACCCCCTGATCGAGCGCGGGATGAAAGCGGACGGCCTCGAGCGCCCGGTGGGCGGCGGCGGCATCCTGCCCGTCGGCCAGACGCAGGGCCTCGGCGATCCGGCCCCAGGCGTTGCGCGGGCTCAGCGCCTCGGCGCCCATCAACGGCCCCGGAACCTGCGCAGGGCAAGCACCACCGCCCGGATCGGCGCGGTGATGCGCCAGCTGGTGCTGGCGCGGATCGCCTTGAGGTCGCGGTCGCTTTCCCGCATGCGGTGCTGCAACAGGGCGATCTCGGCCTCAAGCTCCTGCAGCCGTTCGGCCGGGCCGGGGCTGGCCGCAGCGGCGACGGGGATGGTTTCGGGCACCGGATCGGAGGCCGGGCCGGGCCCGCCTTGGCGCAGCGCCTGGCGGTCTTCCTCCAGCTCGATCAGCTTGGCCAGCAGGCGTTCCACATCCTCGGCATGACGCGAGGGCGGTGGGGCCGCCTCCTGCACAGCCGGGTCTGGACGGGCCCCGGCGCCGCGGGCCTGAAACTCCAGCCGGTGGATCTCTCCCTGCCGGTCCAGAAATCGGTTGAACGCCTGGCGTTCGGGGCTTTCCACCGGCAAGGCCGCCAGTTCGGCCACTGCCTCGGGCGCGCCCGGTGCAAGCCACAGCGCCACGCGGGGGCTATCGGTGCCGAAGATCAGCGCCTGCATGTCGGGCGCGGGGGCGCCCGCCAGAAGCGCCTCGCCCAGGCCGGAACCGTAGAGCATTAGGGCGCCGCTGTCGGAAAGCCGGCCGGCCAGATGCGCAAGGTTTCCGCCGCTTTCGGAAAGCTCCGCCGCGATCAGGTCGAACCCCTCTTCGGGAACACTCTCTTCACCCAGCCGGGCCGCCCGCTTTGGTGCGTCACCCGCCTGCTCCGGCGCCTTTGCATCGGTGACGCAAAGCGTGTCGAGCCCCAGCCGTTCGGTAGCCTGACAGAAGGCCAGATGCGCCACACCCGTCGCATCGCCCTCTGTCAGAACAAGTTCGGGGCGGAATTCATCTGTCAGCCAGAAGATCAGTGGCAGTGCCGCCAGCGCGGGAGACGAATCAAGATACCGGGCCGGCCAGAGCAGTGGGTGGTCGATGGTGGCAAAAAGCCGGTCGAGACCCGAAGACGCGCCATCCGTCCGCCCGGCGGAAAGGGCGCTGGAAAGAGCGGAATTCGGAGCGGCCATCTTCAACTTGTCTACCCTGAACGGGACACCTTTCTGCCGACACGCGCAATACCGCCGAGCGGGTGGTCACTTGCGCGCGTATACGTCTTCATAACGGATAATGTCGTCTTCGCCCAGATAGCTGCCGGTCTGCACCTCGATCAGCACAATGGGCACCTTGCCGGGGTTTTCCAGCCTGTGCACCGCGCCCAGCGGAATATAGACAGACTGGTTCTCGGTAATGAGCGACACCGTGTCGTCGACGGTCACCTGCGCAGTGCCCTCGACCACCACCCAATGCTCCGACCGGTGGCGGTGCGATTGCAGCGACAGCGCCCCGCCGGGATGGACGTGGATGCGTTTGACCTGAAAGCGCTCGCCCACCACCAGGCTTTCGAACCAGCCCCAGGGCCGGTGATCCTTGCGGAACTCGGTGGCCTGCCGGGCCTTCTTTTTCTTCAGGGCCGAGACCGCCTGTTTTACGTCCTGCGCGCGCCCGGCCTCGGCCACCAGAACCGCGTCGGGCATCGCCACGGCGATGATGTCCTTCAGCCCGATGCCCACCACCTCCAGCGTGTCTTCCTCGGAGCGCAGAAGCGTGTTGTCACAGTCGATGGCCGTGGCGTGACCAGAAAGGCCGACGCCGCGGTCGTCACGGGCGCATTCGCGCCACACCGCATCCCAGCCGCCCAGATCGGACCAGCCGCCGGAATAGGGCACGACCGAGAGGTTGCGGGCCTTCTCCATCACCGCATAGTCGATCGACTCGTCGGGGGCCTCGGCCCACGGCCCCGGCGCCAGACGCAGAAAGCCCAGATCGGTCTCGCCGCTGGCGACGGCCTCGGCCACCGGCTCGATCATCTGCGGCATATGGGTGCGGAAGGCCTCCAGTATCGCCTTGACGGAAAACAGGAAGATCCCTGCGTTCCAGAGGTATTGCCCCGAGGCCAGCATCTTTTCGGCCGCCGCGCGGTCGGGTTTCTCGACAAAGCGTTTCAGCCCGATGGCCTGAGGGTCGTCGCTGTCGGGCCTTCCGTCAAGCTCGAGATAGCCATAGCCCGTCTCGGGCCGGTCCGGCGTGATCCCGAAGGTGACGAGCCGGCCGTCCCGCGCGGCCGGTACCCCGGCCTCGACGGCGCGGCGGAAAGCATCCGTGTCGGGCACCACATGGTCCGAGGGTGCTACCAGCATCAGCGCGTCGGGATCGGTGCGTTCCAGCCAGAGCGCGGCCGCCAGTATCGCGGGCGCGGTGTTGCGCCCCTCCGGCTCGATCAGGATGGCGCCCGGGTCGATCCCCACACTTGTCAGCTGTTCGGCCACGATGAAGCGGAAGGCGGCGTTGGTCACCACCAGGGGCGCTGCGTAACCCGGCCCCGACAGCCGCTGCGCGGTGGCCTGAAACAGGGTCGTCTCGCCCAGAAGCGGCACGAACTGTTTGGGGTAGCTCTTTCGTGACAGAGGCCAAAGCCGTGTCCCCGACCCACCGCAAAGAAGCAAAGGCGTTATGTCCATCTCGAAAGCTCTGGTCAGCGTTGCGGGATCGGGCCCTTGCCCGTGCGTCTGACGGTTTCTTTATCATTTGACCGCCGAATGCAACACCGCACCCCCGGGCGTGCTGGCGCCGGGGTGCGGTGCGTGGTAAC
>JAUIBJ010000434.1 GCA_030428025.1 Alphaproteobacteria bacterium | reverse complement strand
CGCTGGGGCAGGGCGGTGCGCGGCTTTTGTGGCGGGTGCACCTGCCGGTGGCCCGTGGTTCGGTGCTGACGGCGGGGCTCATCGTATTCGTGGACACGATGAAGGAATTGCCGGCGACACTGATCCTGCACCCATTCAATTTCCAGACGCTGGCGGTGCAGGCCCACCGGCTGGCCGCCGACGAACGCCTGTCAGAGGCGGCAGTGCCCTCGCTGGTGCTGGTGGGGTTTGGGCTTGTACCCGTCGTGGTGCTGTGCCGCACGCTTCGGCGCGACGGGCAGGCGCGCCGCGCGGCGCGGATGGGCACCGCGGTGACGCCGGGTTAGGGGTTCGCACCTCTGCTGGCATGGCTGGAACAAAACTGTTTCGCGAACATTCCGGGGACATGAAGGCCCTCGCCATCACCCACGCCCCGAGCCTCTCCGCCGCCGGTTTCGCCGCCACCGCCATCAGCTACGGGCCGGGCCGTATGGGATTCGGCCTTTTCGTGCCCGAATTCAGGGCGGTCTTTTCTCTCGATGCCACCTCGGTCGGCCTCATCTCCAGCCTCGGCTTCGCGGGGTTTTTTGCAGCACTCCTTCTGGCCCAGGTACAGCTCAACCGGCGGGGGCCGCTCCTGCCGGTTCTCACCGGGCTCGGGTCGGCGACGCTGGGCCTCGGCCTGGTCACAGTCGCGCCGAACGTGCCTGTGCTGGCGGCGGGTGTCTTTTTCGCGGCCTCCAGTGCGGGCTTTGCCTGGACCCCCTTCAACGATGCGGTGCACAGAAAGATCCGCGACGTCGACCGGCCCACGGCCCTTTCCGAGATCAGCACCGGCACCAGCGTCGGCATCGCCGCCGCCGGATGCGCCGCGCTGGCGATGGTTCTGACGGGGCTGTCGTGGCGGGATTGCTGGGCCTTCTTCCTGCTGGCCAGCGCGGGGGCGTTTCTCATGAACTGGGCGGCGCTGCGCCGGGTCGAAAGGGCACAGGCGACGGGCCGCGATTCCGGTTGGCGCGAGTTGCGGCAGGCCGCGATGTGGCCGCTCATGGCGATTGCCTTCGTCTTCGGATGCGTCTCGGCCGTCTACATCTCTTTCGCCGCCGACCACCTCACCAAAGCTGGCGGCGTGCCCGGCCTCCCGACCGCGGCGACACCTGCACTGGTCTTCATCTGTTTCGGTACGGCCGGGCTGGCCGGGCTTCTGACCGGCCGTTTGCGGGCCGCCATCGGCATGTCCCGGCTGTTGCGGCTGACGATGATGGCGGGGGCGGCTTCGGTGGCCCTGCTGGGCCTGTTGCCGGGGGGCTGGCCGGCTCTGGCCGGCTCGGCGGGGCTTCAGGGCGTGCATGTGATGGTGACCAGCGCGATCCTCGCCTTCTGGTCGGAACGGCTGTTTCCCGACATGCCGACTCGGGCCTTCACGGCGGCGCTGCTGGCCTGTGCTGCCGGCAATATCCTCGGGCCGACCCTTGGCGGCATTGTGCACGATACGCTCGGGCCGCGCGCGATGTTTCTCTGCACGGCGTTGCTGCCTGCCGCGCTGTCGCTCGGCCTGAGCGACCGTCACATCCGCGAAGACCCGGCGGCAAGCGCGACCCGCGACGGCCCTGTTCCCACCGCGCCCTGACGACCTCGCCGCCCGCGCGGACAAAAAAACCGGCCCTGAGGCCGGGAGTCCAGGGGCTGGTCCCCTCGAGGTTGCCCGGCCGCAGGGGAGTCGGCGGCCGGGCTCCCCGCGGTCAGGCGCCAGTCTGGAGATAGCTTTCGAGGCTGTCGTCCAGTGCGTCCTTCCAGGGTGTGTGATGCGGCGGGGCCGTCTTGCCCGTCAGCGGCGAGGTATAGCCGTTGTTGCGGAACGTCATGATGTCCTGCTTCTTGTGCTTCTTCCACTTGTAGAACTGCTGGCAGGCCATATCGACATCGAAGCTGGGATAATCCGTCTCGGCGATCAGCTCCTCGACATAGTCGCCCTGATACTTGATGCAGGCGTAATCGTCTTCCAGCGCATCCTCGTCGGCCTGACGCTTCTGCCAGTCGGCCTCCATCGTCGCACGGTCGGGAAGGCCGATCTTGCCGAGGATGCAGTCGCGCACCCACCAGGCCTGGGCGTCGAACATGTTGAAGGTGAACCACTGGTCCTGCATGCCCAGATAGAACATCTTGGGGTTATGGACCCAGACGACGCCTTTGTAGAGGTCGGTCGCGGCCAGGCGGTTCGCGGTCTTTAGGCGCAGGTCGTCGGGCAGGAAGTTGAAGTGGTGCTTGTAGCCGGTGCACAGGATGATCGCATCGACCTCCTTGCTGGTGCCGTCGGAGAAATGCGCGGTGCGGCCCTCGACCTTCACAAGCCCGGGCACCTCCTGCCAGTTGTCCGGCCAGCCATAGCCCATCGGCGCGGTGCGATAGGAGGTGGTGACCGACTTGCAGCCGTATTTCCAGCATTGCGAGCCGATGTCCTCGGCCGAGTAGGACGAGCCCAGGATCAGGATGTCCTTGCCGGCGAATTCGCGTGCATCGCGGAAATCATGGGCGTGCAGGATGCGGCCGTTGAAGCTTTCGAAGCCCGGATAATAGGGCACGTTCGGGGTGGAGAAATGGCCCGAGGCGACGATCACGTGATCGTATTCCTCGGAGGTCTCCTTGTCGTTCTTGGTGTCGCGCGCGGTGATCGTGAACTTGCCGGTGCCGTCATCGTAGCGCACGTCGCGCACCAGGTTGTTGAAGCGGATCCAATCACGTACGCCGGCCTTCTCGACCCGGCCCTTGATATAGTCGAAGAGCACCTCGCGCGGCGGGTAGCTTGCGATTTCCTTGCCGAAATGCTCGTCGAAGGTGTAATCGGCGAATTCCAGCCCTTCCTTGGGCCCGTTCGACCAAAGATAGCGGTACATCGAACAGTGGCAGGGCTCGCCATCCTCGTCCACCCCGGTGCGCCAGGTGTAGTTCCACAGGCCGCCCCAGTCGGACTGCTTCTCGTAGCAGACGATTTCGGGAATATCCTCGCCCTTCTCCTTGGCGGACTGGAAGGCGCGCAGCTGTGCCAGCCCCGATGGCCCCGCGCCGATGATCGCTACTTTCTTGTCTGACATGTATCGTCTCCCTGACTGGATTGGACCAATATTTACCATCTGGTTCTTTTGGTTCATTTCAATAAGCCAAAGCGTGAACCAATTTGTCAACAACAAACCTGTTCAGCGGCGCAGACTGCGCCTAGACTGGGCCACCGGCGGCAGAAAGGGATGTCTTGGATGGAAGCCTCGAGTTTCGCGCAGCGTCTGGCGATTTCCGGTGCCATGCCAAGGCTTTCGGTCGGCATGGCCAGCACGGTCAATATCGGCTTTCTGGCGCCGCTGTCCGGCCAGGCGGAAAGCTGGGGCCTGCCCGGGCTGCATGGCTGCCGCATCTGGGAAAGCTGGCTCAACTCCGCCGGCGGGCTGCTGATCGGCGGGCGGCGCTATCCGATTCGGATCCACGCGCATGATTGCGGCGGCAATCCCGAGGAGGCGCGCGAGGGCGCGATGGGGCTGGTACAGCGCCATGACGTCAAGCTGATGATGATGCTGGGCGGCGACGACTATGCCGCCGCGGGCGATTTCCTGACCGAAAAGCGCATCCTCACCTCCACCCTGCTGCCGTCGGACCTGTCGCCGGACACACCTTACCTCATCGCGCCGTCCGAGGTGCATCCCGTCTATGTGGTGACCGGGGTCGACTGGCTGGCGCGAAGCCGGCCGGAGTTGCGCACGGTGGCGCTCTGCGCCCAGCAAGACGGGATGGGCCTGCCGTCGCTGGCCACCTATCGCGCGGCTTTCCGCGCCGCGGGGCTGGAGGTGGTGAAGGAGGTGCAATACCCCGCCTCGGGCGGCGATGCGCGCGAAATCGTGGGCGCGATGATGGAGCCCGCGCCGGACATCCTGTGCTGGTGCACGAGCTACACGCCGATGGTGCACGCGATGACCGAAGAGGCCCACGCCCGCGGCTTTGCCGGCCAGATCCTCAGTTGCACGCTCGACCATTACGAACGGCTGGTAG
>JAUIBJ010000433.1 GCA_030428025.1 Alphaproteobacteria bacterium | reverse complement strand
CATGCCCAGCGCATCGGCCACGAGACAGGCATGCTGCCCCCCGGCCCCGCCAAAGCAGTTGAGCGTATAGGCCGTCACGTCATAGCCGCGCTCGACGCTGATCTTCTTGATTGCGCGGGCCATGTTTTCGACGGCGATGCGCAGAAAGCCCTCGGCCACCTCCTCGACGGCCATCGGCGCCGCGCCGGTGTCCGCGGCGATCTGCGCGGCCAGCGCGTCGAATTTCTCGCGCACGATCTTTACGTCGAGAGGTTCGCTGGCCTCCGGCCCGAAGACATGCGGGAAATGATCGGGCTGCAGCTTGCCCAGCAGCACGTTGCAATCGGTCACCGTCAGCGGCCCGCCCCGACGGTAACAGGCCGGGCCGGGATTGGCGCCGGCGCTTTCGGGGCCCACCTGGAACCGCCCGTCGCGGAAGGTCAGGATCGAGCCACCGCCGGCGGCAACGGTGTGAATGTCCATCATCGGTGCGCGCATCCGCACGCCCGCGACCTCGGTTTCCAGACTGCGCTCGAAACTGCCGGCATAGTGGCAGACATCCGTCGAGGTGCCGCCCATGTCGAAGCCGATCAGACGGTCGTGGCCGGCATGTTCGGCGGTCTTGACCATGCCCACCACTCCCCCGGCCGGGCCCGACAGGATCGCGTCCTTGCCCTGAAACAGGGCCGCATCGGTAAGCCCGCCGCTCGACTGCATGAACAGAAGCCGCTTGCGGTCGAGGCCCTCGGCACCGGCGTCGAGCGCCTCGCGCACCTGGTTCACATAACGGCGCAGGATGGGCGAGAGATAGGCATCGACCACGGTTGTGTCGCCGCGGCTCACCAGCTTCATCAGCGGCGAGGTGGCGTGGCTGGTGGAAATCTGCGTGAACCCCACCTCCGCCGCGATCTCGGCGGCGCGTTTCTCGTGCGCGGGGGCCTTGTAGCCATGCATGAAGGCGATGGCGACGGCGCGGATGCCGTCATCGAAGGCATCCTGAAGGGCCTTGCGCGTGGCTGCCTCGTCCAGCCGTTCCAGCACCTCGCCCGCGGCATCCACCCGCTCGGGGATTTCCACGCTGCGCTCATAAAGCATTTCCGGCAGGCGGATGTTCAGATCGAAGATGCGCGGGCGGTTCTGATAGCCGATTCGCAACAGGTCGCCGAAGCCCTTGGTGATCAGCAGCAGCGCCCGGTCGCCCTTGCGTTCCAGAAGCGCGTTGGTGGCCACGGTGGTGCCCATCTTCACCGCGCCGATCGCGCCTTCGGGAATTGGGTCGCCCGGCTTGAGGCCCAGGAAATCGCGGATGCCCTGAACCGCGGCATCCTTGTAGTTTTCCGGGTTTTCCGACAGCAGCTTGCGCGTTTCGAGCCGCCCGTCGGGGCGCTTTGCCACGATGTCGGTGAAGGTGCCGCCACGATCCACCCAAAACTGCCACATCTCGGACCTCTCCCGTCTCTTGCCGTTCCGGGGCGCGCCCCGGGAGGCGCGGTTTTCCCGCCTTCCTGCCGCCCCGCCACGGGGCCGGTCTGCTGACGATAATATTTATACGTGTTGTATAAAATTAGTAAACCGCCATTTTTTCCGTTTTTTCGGGTTAGGCTTTTCCTTGACGGGTAAAGGTGGCTGTGGCATCAAAAATAAAATACTATTCGTATAAAATGGAGGAATGCATGCGTGGCTTCCTGATCGAAACCTATGGCGCGCCCACCAGCCACCGGCTGCACGACATGGCCGGCCTGACGCCGGGGCCCGGCGAGATTCTGATCGAGAACCACGCGATCGGCCTCAATTACCCGGATGCGCTGATGGTGCAGGGCAAGTACCAGAAACGGCCAGAGCCGCCCTTCCGGCCCGGGCGTGACTGCGCGGGCGTGGTGCTGGCGGTGGGCGAGGCCATCACCGAGTTCAAACCGGGCGATCCGGTCGTCGCGCAGGTCTTTACCGGGGCGTTTTCGGAACAGGTGCTGGCGCCCCTCTCGCGCGTCTTCCACCGGCCCGAGGCCGTCTCGGCGGTGGATGCGGCGGGCGCCATCACGGTCTTCAATACCGCCTATGTCGCCGTTTCGATCCGCGCGGGCGTCAAGGAAGGCGACCGGGTGGTGGTGACCGGGGCCGCCGGCGGCGTGGGGCTGGCGGCGGTGCAACTGGCGCGCGCCCTGGGCGCGCAGGTGCTGGGGATCGTCTCGACCGAGGAAAAGGCGCAGATGGTGCGCGACTGCGGCGCCGACGCCCTGATCGTGACCGAGCGCGAGGAGGAACCGCTCAAGCAGGTGTTCAAGGACAAGGTGCGCCGCCACTGGGGCGACGACAGGGGCGCCGACGTGGTGATCGACACCGTGGGGGGCGCGATGTTCATCGCCGGGCTGCGCTGCCTGGGCTATGAGGGCCGGCTGGTGATCGTGGGCTTTGCCAGCGGCGACATCCCCTCGGCCAAGGCGAACTACCTGCTTTACAACGACCTTACGGTGATGGGCGCGCCGCTCGACATCCATTTCGATTTCGCACTCGACCGCATCCGCACCGGCACCGACTGGTGGCTGGGCCTTCTGGCCGAGGGCCGGATCAAGGCCAATGTCAGCGAGGTGCTGCCGTTCGACCGGCTGATGCAGGGGCTGCAGGACATCCTCGACCGCAAGGTCGCCGGCAAGCTCGCCGTCGATGTAAGAGCCTGACGCATGACCACGCCCGCCGCCCCGGAACCGTTTCGCCAGAATGACCGCCTGATGGCGTTCATCGGCGACATCGGCATCCTGCGCGACGGCGGAAAAGTCAGTTTCGAGGTGCAGCTCAGCGAAGGCGCTCTCAACCCGCTCGGCATGCTGCATGGGGGGGCGCTGGCCGCGCTGTTCGACGTGGCCATGTACGAGGTGGCCAAAGCGGGCGGCGAGGCCGTGACTGTGTCGCAGGAAACCAAGTTCCTATCGGCCATCCACGCGGACACACCGCTGCATGTGGAGGCAGAACCCTTGCGCATTGGCCGCTCGATGGTCGTCTGCATGGCGCGTGCAAGGCAGGGCGACAGGCTCTGCGGCCATGCCACCGCACAGTTCGCCCGCCTGCACGACAAGGCCGGCGAGACAACGCAAGACGGCGCGCCCAGCGCCTGACCGGGGGACACGACGCCGATGGCAAGCCTGATCGCGGAACAGCTTTTGAACGGGTTGCAGCTCGGCATCCTGCTTTTCCTGATCGCGGCGGGTCTGACGCTGATCTTCGGCGTGATGGATTTCATCAATCTCAGCCACGGGTCGCTCTTCATGATGGGGGCCTATTTCTCGGTGCTCTTCCAGGGACTGACAGGCAGCTTTTTCCTGTCGGTGGGGCTGGCCGCCATCGCCGTCTTCGGGTTGGGCATGCTGCTGGAAATCCTGCTGGTGCGCCGGCTCTATGCGCGAAGTCACCTCGACCATGTGCTCGTCACCTACGGGTTGATCCTGATCGCCAACGAATCCGTCATCCTGATCTGGGGCAGCGTGCCGATCTTCTCGGGCGTGCCGGAGGCGCTGTCGGGGCAGGTCGCCCTGCCCTTCGGGATCGACTATCCCGCCTACCGGCTGCTGGTGATCGCCATCGGCGCACTGGTGGGGCTGGGCCTGTTCCTGCTGATCCAGAAGACCCGCATCGGCATGCTGGTGCGTGCAGGCGCCACCAACCGGGTGATGGTGTCGATCCTGGGCGTGAACATCTCACTGCTCTATGCGCTGGTCTTCGCGCTCGGCGCGCTTCTGGCGGGGCTTGCGGGCGCGATGGCGGGGCCGATCCTGTCGGTGCAGCCGGGGATGGGAGAGACGGTGCTGATCCTCTCCTTCGTGGTGGTGGTGATCGGCGGGCTGGGCTCGATCCGGGGCGCGTTGCTGGCGGCGATGATCGTGGGGCTGATCGACACGATGGGCCGCGCCTTCCTGCGCGACATCCTCGGCGCCTTCTTCTCGCCGCAGGTGGCCAGCGAGGCCGGCCCGGCGCTCGCGTCGATGCTGGTCTACATCCTGATGGCGCTGATCCTGTTCTTCCGGCCCGAGGGCCTTCTTCCCCTGCAACGGAGGCGCT